>NZ_VRUT01000263.1:0-3907 GCF_008039465.1 Methylobacterium sp. WL120
GTAGCCCTCGGGCAGGGCCGCGACGAAGTCGTGCGCGCCGGCCAGCCGCGCCGCGCGCTCCGCCGCCGCGCGGTCCACCGGCTCGAGGCCCAGCGCGATGTTCTCGGCCACCGTCCCGTCCACGAGAAAGACGTCCTGCGGCACGTAGCCGATCCGGTTCTGCCAGGCGGGCAGGGTGTCCGCGTCGAGGGGCGTGCCGTCGACGGTGATGCGGCCCGCATCCGGCGTCAGGATGCCGAGGATGAGGCCGACGAGGGTCGACTTGCCCGATCCGGTGCGCCCGACGAGGCCGACGGTGGTGTTGGCCCGGATCGTCAGGCTCACCTCGGCCAGCGCCGGCCGGCCGGGCGCGTAGGCGAAGCCGACGCCCTCCAGGCGGATCGCGTCGCAGAACGGCAGCCGGGCGAGAGTCCGCGGCGGGCTCTCGGTCTCGCCGGCGAGGTCGTCGACGATGACGCGCACCGCCGGCAGGTAGAAGCGCAGCAGCGCCAGCGAGTTGAAGATGTTCTGGAAGGCCGGCAGCATCCGGTATCCGGCGAAGGCGAACAGCCCGAGCAGCGGCAGGATGCCGGCGGTGTCGAGCCCCTGGGCCAGCGCGAACAGAACCACCACGATGACGCCGCCGAATGCCAGCGCCTCGATGACGAAGCGCGGCATCTGCCCGGTCAGCAGACTCTCGGCGGTGGCCTTCGCGTAGGCGTGGGCGGGGGTGTCGAACTTGCCGGCGAAGGTCTCCGCCCGGCCGTAGAGCTTGAGTTCGGTGAGCGCGCCCAGCGTCTCCTGCACCACGCGGTAGCGCTGCGCGTTGTCGCCGACCGAGCGCGCGCCGAGCGACGCGAGGCGCGCGCGCATCACCAGGTAGATGCCGACGTAGAGCCCGCCGAAGCCGCCGCCGAGGATCAGGGCGAGGCGCGGCGCGTAGACCAGCAGGAAGGCGATGACGGCGAGCGCCGAGATCGCCCGGGACGCGATGACGGTCGCCGGCGTCAGCACGCCGATGACTAGCCGGTCGGTCTCCGAGAGCACGTTCTTGGCGAGCTCCGCGCTGTTCCCCTGCGTGAAGAACAAGCGTTCACGCGCGAGGTAGCGGAACAGCAGACGCCGGGCGAAGCCGTAGCCGGTGAGATGCGTGAACAGGAGCTGGGCGTAGGTCAGCGCGGCGTTGACCACGGCGGTGACGAGGATCGCGAGCAGCGCCGCCAGGCCCGCGGCGATGAGGAAGCTGCGGTCGTCGGCCAGCCCCAGCGTATCGCGGATGTGGGCGAGGTAGGGCAGGCGGGTGGCGGCCGCGGGATCGCCGACCAGCGTCAGGAACGGGATCACCGAGGCGACGCCGACCACTTCGAGCAGGCCCGCACCGGTGAGGCCGAGCGCGATCAGCGCCAACCGCCGCCGGTCGCGCGCCCGCATGGCGCGGACGAGGTCGATCAGCGCGCGCAACGGTGCGTCCTCGGGATCGGCAGGACGCAACGCTCTTTTCCCCCCCCGCGGGGGAGGGAGGGAAGGGCGCCCGGCGCGGATCTCTCTGTGAAGCGCTCTCTCATGTGGGCCGAGCGCATAGAGGCCCGGCGCCATGCTGTCCACGCGGGCGGGCGCGGCCGCGAAGCCCTGCCCGCCCCGTCAGGCCTTCAGTCGACTTGCTTCAGCGAGCCGAGGTCCACGTCGCCGTTCTGGCTGGTGAAGGTCAGAGACTTGCTGCCGCCGTCCTGCTGCGAGACGCCGCCGATCTTGTGGTCGCCGCTGTCGTAGGTGGTGGTCTTGCCGTCCTGCTCGATCAGCAGGCGGTGCTTCTCGGGGAAGAAGGCGTACTTCATCCCGTTCTGCGACCCGCTGGTCGAGGGCTTGCCGAGGTCCTCCGGCCACCAGGGCTCCATGCCCTTCATCGGCTTCATGGGTTCCATCGGCTTCATCGGTTCCATCGGCTTCATGGGCTCCATCCGGGGCAGGCTCCTTCGTGGTCTGTCTCTCGCCATGACGCGGCAGGCCGGGATCGGTTGCATCGCACCCCACCGATCCAGGCGAGGATCGTGCCGCGTCGACCCCGGGGGCGTCGGCTCAGAACGCCCGCATCTCGCGGATCTGCCCGTCGAAGCCGACGTGCAGCGCGCGCTCGCGCCCGTCCTGGCCCTTGGCGGCGACCTCGAGGTGGCGCGGGCCGCGGCCGGTGACGCGCACGTCCGAGTAGCCGGCCGCCTGCACCGAGGCGGTCAGCGCCGGCACGTCGGGGTTGGCCCCGAGCCCGACTTTGTCCTTCGCCCAGTCGAGGGTGCCGGGGGGCGGGCCGCCGGCCGGGCCGAGCAGCACCCGGTTGCCGTCGCCGTGGGTCAGCACCGCCGCGTGCAGGAACCCGTTCTCGAAGCGCCCCTGCACGGTGACGGTCTCGCCCTTGGCCACGAGCGTGCCGCCTTCGCCCCGGCGCCCGGTCTCGACCAGCGCCCGCCCGGTGCCGTCCTGCAGCACGAACTTGTTGCCGAAGATCTCGGCGACCTCGCCCTTGGCGGCGATGCCGCCCGACGGCACCAGGGCGGAGATCGCCACCGGGGCGATCGGCGTGGTCGAAGGGGCGCCGTTCTGCGCCAGGGAGAGGCCGACGGCGCCCAGCGCCAGCGGCGCGGCGATCGCGCCGACGACGAGGGTGCGGCGGGGCAGGCGGCGGATTGGCGGCTTCGAAGCGGCAGCCTGGGGGATTTCGGTGGCGGTGCCGTCGATGACCTGTTCGTTGCTCATGATGATCGTGTCCTGTTCGGGTGGGCCCTTTCGGGTTGACGGCGTTCTAGGAGAGGGCCGCCAATCCACCCTGAACCGCGCGGTTCAGCTCCGGTTAAACCGGCCGGCCTAACCCCGGCGCCCGTCCCCGAGAGGTTCGAAGATCCATGAAGGTCCTGCTGGTCGAGGACGATGCGGCGCTCGGCGCCGAGATCGCGAAGGCGCTGCGCGCGGAAAACTTCGCCCTCGACCACGCGCGCGACGGCGAGGACGCGCAGCATCTGGGCGAGACCGAGGATTACGACGCGGTGGTGCTCGACCTCGGCCTGCCCAAGCGCGACGGCGTCTCGGTGCTGCAGGCCTGGCGCGCAGGCGGACGCACGCTCCCGGTCCTGATCCTCACAGCGCGTGACGGCTGGAGCGACAAGGTCGCGGGCTTCAAGGCCGGCGCCGACGATTACCTGGTCAAGCCGTTTCGCACCGAAGAGCTGGTGATCCGCCTGCGGGCGCTGGTGCGGCGCGCCCAGGCCAGCGGCGCGAGCCGGCTCGTGTGCGGGCCGTTGAGCTTCGATCCCGGCCTCGGCGCCTTCGAGCGCGACGGGCTGCCCCTGAAGCTCACCGGCCTCGAATGGCGGGTGCTCTCCTGCCTGATGCTGCGCAAGGACGCAGTGGTGCCCCGCTCGCAGCTGATCGAGCGGGTCTACGACGGCGACGCCGACGTCGATTCGAACTCGGTCGAGGTCATCATCACGCGCCTGCGCCGCAAGATCGCGCCGGCGCAGATCGAGGCGGTGCGCGGCCACGGCTGGCGCCTGCACGCGGACGCCGCCTGATGGCCCGCGCATCCGCCGCCGACGGCGCAGGCCCCACCGGTTCCCTCGCGCGCCGCCTCCTCGCGGTAGCCCTCGTTTTCATCACCGTCGCGCTCGTGGTCGCGGGCGTCGCGATCGGCTTCATCCTCCATCGGTTCGTCCGCGGGCAGATCGACGGACGGCTCGATGCGCAGATCGTGGCGATCCGTTCCGGGCTCGAGCAGGGGCCGGACGGTCCGCGCCTGTCCCGCGACTTCGACGCGCCGCCCTTCGACCGCGAGGGCTCGGGCTGGGCCTGGCAGGTGCGGCGCGGCGGGACGCTGCTGCGCTCCGCCTCGCTCGGACGCGAGGCGCTGCCCGTGCCGGCGGCCCCCCGTCCCGACGAGGGC
>NZ_VRUT01000264.1:0-3893 GCF_008039465.1 Methylobacterium sp. WL120
TTCATGCCAGCCTTCTCCGCTTGGCCGGCTGCGCTCGCCAGACCAGCTCCGCCGGCCAAGCTACCCGTGGCGGAGCGGCCCACCGTGCACTAACTTTACCCTTGGACCACCTCGTGGGGGCCGATCAGAGCGACACCTGGAGCACGCCATCGCCATTCCCGCGACGCCACTTCTGCAAGGCATCGCTTTGGTAGTGGTTGCCGAGAACCTGGATCCCGCGAGCATCCGGTTTGCGCTTGAGGCGGATGCCGAAGATCACGCGAACCGCGTTCGGGTTCGGCGGCGGCGGCATCCCGACGGTCGAGACGAGGCGCTTCCAGGCGTCCATGGGGGTCTCGCCGTTGAGACCCTCGTGGGGAGTGTGGTGGTAGATGTCGACGATGAAGCGGACGAGCGAGAGAGGCATCTCGTCGTCGTCCAGGGAGGCGCGCGCCTCCGCATCGTAGTCGCCCTTCTCCACGACGTTATGGAAGGTGCGACCCGTGAAGTTAGTGACGAACCCAGTATGCAGCGTTCCGAACAGACGTTCCATCGTGCCGCGGAACTGAGGATTTTTCGCGGGTCCGATCAGGTGCTTCGCGCGAAGTCCGGCAAGCGCCAACCGGAACTCGTCAGAAATGAATGCACTGCCTGAATCCGTGGCGATGGTCTCGATCCCGGTGTGCATCGGCCACGGTGCGCCACACGATGATGCAGCCGCGAGGAAGCTCTTGTCGATGACCGCGAGATGGGCCGCGTTTAGAGCCGCAGCCGCGTTGGGCGTGCGGGTGACCGAAAGGCCAAGCACGCAGCGGCTCGCATGGTCGATCACCGGGACAACCCACAGCGTCCCGCTCTTCTTCAGGAGCTCCTGTCGATACGGGCTCAGCATCGTCCAGACTCCCGTCTGCTTGAGCAGCGTCATGAGGGGCAGGCGGCCCTCGTCGATGTAGGCCAAGGCCCCCGGATGGGGCGCCTCGACCCCCGGTCCGACGATCGCGTATTCCCGCCGCGCGGCCTCGATCCCCTTTCGGGCCGCGAGCACGTCGAAGCGATCAAGCTTGTTGATCGCCTTGCGGAAAGTCTTCTCGCTGCAGGGGACAAGAGGCCTCTTCCTCTCGTTGGCCCGCTCGACGTTCAGCTTGTCGATACCGGCGACAAAATCGGAGTAGACCTTCGCCTTCGAAGGGCGGCGCTCGTCTGCATAGGCCGCGACGTACATCGGCATGATCGCGAGAACCTCCGGATCGACCGGAGACTCTCGGCGCCCGCAGTTGTTGTAGTGATCGACCAAAGCGAGGGGATTGCGGTGGACCGCTATGTAGAGCTTCGTCTTCCGGCGAAGTTTATATTCGCTTGGCGGACGCCGGAACACGATCTCCTCGCCTCCGCTCGGGCGGCTTTCCTTCGGACCGTGCGCGGAAGGTGCCGAGTTGGGTTTGCGGGGTTCGGAGCGCCGGGCGCCCACGTACTGCCCGGTCCGCTTCGGGATCAGGATTTCGAGTGCGGCCCGGTAGCCTTTGAGCGTCTTCGGATAGGTCTCCCGATCGCTGCCGTTTAACGCTAGGAATTCATCGCAGTACCACTGGTTCTCAAGCACCTTGAGCTGCGTCTCGCGCGGCAAATCGGCGAACGAACCGAAGGCGCTGGTCAGGCGTGCGCCCGCTGCAGTATCGCAGAAGTAGCCGCGCGTGATCTCGAGACAACCCTCGACCTGGTACTGCCAAATGGTGTCATGAGAGAACTCTTCCCGCAGATCGGGATTGTATCGCCGCTCAAGAACATAACCGCCTAAATAACTATTGTGGAAGCAATAATCTATATTTCTTATCGAGATAAGATCCTGACGTTGAATCAGAACGATGGGTGTCGGGAAGTTGGGCATCGGAGATGCTCCTTACTTGCTGCGGCTGGGGTAAATTTTGAGAGCGGGTGTGATCCGGGCCGGGGTCGTCGGCACGAGAATGCCGGCCGCGATGCACCTCACGACGGAACGGAAGGCCAAGCCCGTGCCTGCGCGGCCGACGATCCAGGCGATGGAGACCGCGCCCATAAGGCCGTCCACGATTTCGGCGACGATCCCGTCGACATCCGAGGGCGGGTCGCGTCGACAGGCCTGCTTCAGCCTAGCGTTGAAGACGTCCGTGTTATCGGCGTCCGCCTCGGTCACGATGGCGACCTCGTTCGCTACCGGACGCGAGAGCTGCGCCGCAATCAGGCGCATGCGGCTCTCGAACCTGCCGTCGAGCAGCTTTTCAATCGGCCGATATGCCAGAAAATCTACGTGATCGCCGACGTAGCGAACTCTGAAATCAAAGGTGTGCTTTGCATCCGTGCCATTCTCATCAATATAGCGGATGGCGAAAGGCTGCTCTATGATCTCGATGACATCCTGACGAACGGATAGGACGTCGCAAATCTTAGATTCTCCTTCAGACTCGAAGTACCGGATACGATCGTCCAGTCCGACCGTATGGCCGCGAAACGACGCAGTGGACTTCAAGGGCGGCTTTCGGCTTGCCAGCGATGGAAGGGGGTACCGGAAGACGTGTTCCGAGATGCGGTTGACAGGTTCGATTGCCAAAGTCGGTCTCCATGACCAGGCGCGCGTTAACCAGCGCGACCGAAAGCCTCGACGCGAGCCCGCAGGGCCCGCATTGCGAATTGCGAGGGGACACCGAAGGTGAGATACCGACATTGTCCGCAGCGCGGACAAGACTCGGCGGTCGCCCAGGCGGGAAGCCTGTCCGTGACCCTCGGTTGCCCCGGTGGCGGGATCTCTCGGCACAGTTGTCAGCTGTCGGGCCGAAGATCCTCTGGGTACTCTTGAAGGTGCGCGGCCTGTCCGGGCAGTGCACCTTCAACAGAATCTTTCAACGCACTGGACGTTACGCAGCAACGCTGCGAATTCGTCCGACGTGATCGACCCAGCCCCAAAGATGGGGCGTCGGATGCTATGATTGGGATGCCATCAGGCTACGTGGTCCTGGCCGACGATGCGGCTTTTGCCTCGCCTGAGCTCGGAGGATGCTCAGGTGTGCTGGGACCTCAGGGTCGGCCGCGGCGCATGGTTTAAGCGCCTCCGAAAGCAATCGGCCGTCCGCAACCTGTGCCAGGCGCGGCGTGCGTTGGCAAATGGAGTCTGGCGACTCCTTCCAGTTTGGTTAACGTCGCGTGAGGCCCGTATACGCTGGGCCTAGCTGGTCAACGGATGGTCGCGCGCTATCTCGGCGCTTCGATCGCACGATGCGAACGTCCGGATGCAGGCCGTCGCGTAGATCGATCGCGAGATCCCCCCTGCAGACGAGGGATAGGATGGCCTCGAACGGATCGTATCCTTGATCTTGGATGCTAGGCACGAGATCGGAGATGCTGTGTTGCCGACCGTCGTTAACGGCAAGAAGGACCCGCAGCCGGTCGCCGATCTGTACCAGCAATTTACGGGTCGCCCATACCGCGCGGGCATCGGATGCCCGGGGTTCGGTCAGCACGAAGGAACGTAGCAGCAGCACCCCGCCGGGTGGGGCCGGACGAACCGGCATGACGTCGGCATCGCGAAGCGCGGTGACATGAATGGCTGTCCCGTCGGCGATTAGACGAAGGTTGAGCGAATCGTCGCCCTCGATCGTAGGATGTTCATAGTGGATTTCGTCGATCGACGGATCTAATGTCATCTGTATCAAAAGATCTCGGTGCCATCGTGATGCATATGGTCAGCCCCCATTGAAGTGGTCCGCCCTTTGGTATGGCTTTTGAGCCTGGAGGACGGACGAGATGGCAAAACACTCGAAGCCCGAGGAGATCGTCGCGAAGCTCCGTCAGGCGGACGTGCTGATCTCACAGGGCCAGAGCGTGGCCGATGCAATCCGCGCGCTCGGTGTGAGTTCGGTGACGTACTACCGGTGGCGGCGTGA
>NZ_VRUT01000265.1:0-3790 GCF_008039465.1 Methylobacterium sp. WL120
GCCCGAGCCCGCCCCGGTGGCGGCCCCCATCGCCGCGGCGCCGGTCGCCTCCACCCCCGTCGCGCCGGCTCCGGTCGCCCAGGCGCAGGAAGCTCCGGCACCGGCTGTGAAGGCCCCGGCGTCGAGCGATGCGCCGGCGGAAGCCCCCGAGGGGGGCATGGCCAAGATGCAGACCATCCGGGTCAACGTCGACACCCTCGAACACCTGATGACGATGGTGTCCGAGCTGGTGCTGACCCGCAACCAGCTCCTCGAGATCGCCCGCAAGCATGAGGATTCGAGCTACAAGGTCCCGCTGCAGCGGCTTTCCCACGTCACGGCCGAGCTGCAGGAAGGCGTCATGAAGACGCGCATGCAGCCGATCGGCAACGCCTGGCAGAAGCTGCCGCGGGTGGTGCGCGACCTGTCGAGCGAACTCGGTAAGCAGATCGACCTCGTGATGCTCGGCGCCGAGACCGAACTCGACCGGCAGGTGCTGGAGGTCATCAAGGATCCGCTCACCCACATGGTCCGGAATTCGGCCGACCACGGCCTCGAATCCACCATGCAGCGGATCGCGGCCGGCAAGCCGGCCCGCGGCTCGATCCGCCTCTCGGCCTATCACGAGGGCGGCACGATCACGATCGAGATCGCCGACGACGGCAAGGGCCTCGACCTCGTGGCCATCCGCAAGAAGGCGGTGGAGCGCGGGATCGCGACCCAGGTCGATGTCGAGCGGATGACCGACGCACAGGTCGCCAAGTTCATCTTCGACGCCGGGTTCTCCACCGCGGCGGCCGTCACCTCGGTCTCCGGCCGCGGCGTCGGCATGGACGTGGTCAAGACCAACATCGAAACCATCGGCGGCGTCATCGACATCGCCACGCAGAAGGGGGTCGGCACCACCTTCACCATCAAGATCCCGCTGACGCTCGCCATCGTCGCCGCCCTGATCGTCCGGGCCGGCGAGAGCCGGTTCGCGGTGCCGCAGCTCGCGGTGCTCGAGCTGGTGCGGGTCGACGCCACCGCGCCGCAGCGGATCGAGCGCATCAACGACGCGCCGGTGCTGCGCCTGCGCGAGCGTCTGCTGCCGATCGTGACCCTGAAGGGCCTGCTCGGCCAGGACGACACCGGCACCGAGACCGGATTCGTCGTGGTGGCCCAAGTCGGACGCCAGCGCTTCGGCATCCTCGTCGACGAGGTCTTCCACACGGAGGAGATCGTCGTGAAGCCGATGTCGACGAAGCTTCGCCACATCCCGCTCTTTGCCGGCAACACCATCCTCGGCGACGGCGCCGTCGTGCTGATCGTCGACCCGAACGGCATCGCGCGCCAGGTCAGCCAGGGCGCGCAGGGCGGCGGCCCGATCGAGGCCGAGTCGGAGTCGGGCGAGCTCGGCGACCCGAAGACGACGCTCCTCGTGTTCAAGGGCGGCGCCGGCAGCTTCAAGGCGGTCCCGCTCTCGCTCGTCACGCGCCTAGAGGAGATCGACGCCGCCAAGGTCGAGTGGCTCGGCGGGCGTCCGCTGATCCAGTACCGTGGCCGGCTGATGCCGCTTGTGCCGGCCGACGAGGCCATCGCGATCCGCACCGAGGGCACGCAGGCGCTGGTGGTGTTTTCCGACGGCGACCGCGCGATGGGCCTCGTCGTCGACGAGATCGTCGACATCGTCGAAGAGCGCCTCGACATCGAGATCGCCGCCGAGCGCTCCGACCTAATCGGGTCGGCGGTGCTGCGGGGCCGCGCCACTGACATCATCAACATCGCCCACTTCCTGCCGCTGGCCTACGACGACTGGGCGCGCGGCACGAAGGCGGCGTCGGTGAAAACGACGACGCTGCTGCTCGTGGACGACTCGGCCTTCTTCCGCGACATGCTCAGCCCCGTGCTGAAGGCCGCCGGCTACCGCGTCGTCACGGCGCCGGGTGCCGAGGAGGCTCTGGCGATGCTCCAGGCCGATCCCCGGATCGGCGTGGTGGTGACCGACCTGGACATGCCCGGCCGCAACGGCTTCGACCTCGTCGGCGCGATGCGCGGCGGCGACGCGCGGACCGCCGGCCTTCCGGTGATCGGCCTCACCGGGACGATCGGCGCGGAGGCGGTCGAGCGGGCGCGCACCCTGGCGATCAGCGACCTCGTGGCGAAGTTCGATCGCAGCGGCCTTGTCGCAGCGCTCGCCGAGCTCGATGCCCCCCCGGCCGTCGCGGCCCACGCCCGCGCCGCCTGAAGTCCCGACATCCCTCCGGTGCCGCGCCGACCTCGGCGCGAACCGACCCACCTGGTTTGACCGCGCCGCTGCGCCGGGGAGACACCACCATGCAGGCTGCCAACAGCAACGCCACGGAGGCCGGGGCGACCCAGGACTTCGTCACCGTCTTCGTCGGCGACACGATGTTCGGGCTCGCCATCGACCGGGTGCACGACGTGTTCATCCCGGCCGGCGTCACCCCCGTGCCCCTGAGCCCGCCCGAGATCGTCGGGCTGCTGAACCTGCGCGGGCGCGTCGTCACCGCGATCTGCCTGCGTCGGCGGCTCGGGCTTCCGGCGGCCGAGGGCTCGGCGCGGATGGCGATCGGCCTGGAGCAGGGCGGCGAGACCTTCGCCCTCGTGGTCGACGGCGTCGGCGAGGTGCTGAAGCTCGGCACCGAGACCCACGAGCCGGTGCCGATCAACCTGGACGCCCGCTGGCGCGACCTCGCGCTCGGCGTGCATCGCCTCGACGGGCGATTGCTCGTCATCCTCGACGTGAACGCCCTGCTGGTCTTCGCATCCGACCGGGCCGGCGCGACCGCCGCGTGACGTCGCCGACTGCAACCCACCAAGAGGGTAAGACGCCGTGACCAACGACCCCGCCGAAACCCGCACCTGCCTCGTCGTCGACGATTCCGCCGTGATCCGGAAGGTGGCGCGGCGGATCATCGAGACGCTCGGCTTCGCCGTCACCGAAGCCGAGGACGGCAGCGACGCCCTGCTGCGCTGCGCCGAGGCGATGCCGGACGTGATCCTGCTCGACTGGAACATGCCCAACGTGGACGGCTACGCCTTCCTCCAGGCGCTGCGTCAGCGGCCCGGCGGCACCGGCCCGAAGATCCTGTTCTGCACCACCGAGAACGACGTCGGCGCCATCGCCCGTGCCCTGCGGGCCGGCGCCGACGAGTACATCATGAAGCCGTTCGACCGCGACATCCTCACGGCCAAGCTCGAACAGGTCGGCGTGGTCCAAGCCGACGCCGCCTGACGCCGTCTTCCACGGCGCGCACGCCGGCTCGTCCGAGGCGGCGGTACCGCGATCGTTTCCAACCCATCATTGTCATTGGGATGTCGAACCCATGTTGGCCGTCAACCCAAGCCTCGCGCCCAAGCCGCGGCCGACCCTGCCGGTGCCGATCAAGGTGCTGATCGCCGACGATTCGGCGGTGGTGCGCGGCCTCGTCGCGCGCTGGATCGGCGAGGCCGGCTTCACCGTCGTCGGCACCGCCTCGAACGGGCGCATCGCCGTCGAGATGATGACGCGGCACGACCCGGACGTGGTGCTGCTCGACATCGACATGCCGGAGCTCGACGGCACCGAGGCGCTGCCGCGCATGCTCGCGGCGAGCCCGACCGTGCAGGTCGTGATGATGTCGACCCTCACGACGCGCAACGCCGACATCTCGCTCAAGTGCCTCGCCCTCGGCGCGGTCGACTACCTCGCCAAGCCCGAGAGCAACCGCGGGGTCACCACCTCCGACGCGTTCCGCGCCGAGCTGGTGGAGCGCGTGCGCCTGTTCGGCGCCGCCCGCGCCCGCCGCCGCGGCCCCGCGCCGGCGAG
>NZ_VRUT01000266.1:0-3772 GCF_008039465.1 Methylobacterium sp. WL120
CCGTCTGGGCCGTGCCGGCCCTCGTCGCCGCCTTCGCCTGGGCGCCCTTGACCCGCGCCGTGCCGGAGCGCGCGGCGGCCGCCGCCCCGGGCTCGCTCCTGCGCGATCCGCTGGCCTGGCAGGTCACCGCCTTCATGGGCCTGCAATCCTCGCTGGCCTACGTGCTGTTCGGCTGGCTGCCGGCGATCCTGCAGGGGCGCGGCCTCTCGGCGCTGGATGCCGGGCTCGTCGCCTCGGTGGTGACCCTGCACCAGGCGCCGGGCGCGCTGGTGGTGGCGATGCTCGCCGCGCGCGTGCGCGACCAGCGCGGCTGGATCCTCGCGGTGCTGGCCGCGACGCTCTGCGGCTTCCTCGTCCTCGCCTTCGGCCCGGAGGGTCTGCGGTTCCCCGCATCCGGGCTGCTGGGCCTCGGCATCGGCGGCTGCTTCGGGCTCGGCCTCAGCCTCCTCGTCCTGCGCACCCGCGACGCCGCCTCGGCCGGCGCCCTCTCGGCGATGGCGCAGGGGATCGGCTACGTCTTCGCCTCCCTCGGGCCCCTCGGCTTCGGCCTCGCCCACGAGGCCACCGACGGCTGGGTCCTCCCCGCCGCCCTGTTCGCGACGATCATCGCCGCGGCGGGGCTCGCCGGCATGGGCGCCGGGCGCGACCGGGCGGTCGGCGGCACGGCCTGAAGGGCGGAGCGTGCGCGCCGCGGACTGATCCGCTCGATCGCGGTCGCAGCACGCGCCCTCCCCGCAGGCGGCCCTCCGCTGTTGCGCTGCGGCGACGGCGGCGCCTTGCGGAAAACGCCGTTAACCGACCGGTTACCATGACGACCTAGCGCCTTGCACCGAGTGCGGCGCGCTTCCGCGCCGACCGGGCGTGGACCATGACCGTCATCGAGCTGGCCCTGATCGGATGGGCCGCGGCGAAGCCGCATCTCGACCTCTTCGGAACCCTCGGGCTCCTCCTCGGCTTCATCGCCGGGATCATGCCGCATCGGCGCGGGATGCTCCTCGCCTCCGCCGGCTGCGCCGCCGCCTTCGGCCTGCACTACCTGCATCTCGGCGCGTTCACCGGCACGGCGATGTGCGCCATCGCCGTCCTGCAGAACTTCGTCTCGATGCGGGCGATCGGGCCCGAGGGCCGCGCCGCCTGGGTCGCCCCGCTCTTTGCCGCGACCACGCTGGTCACCGTCGGGATGACCCTGGCGACCTGGAGCGGCTGGCCGTCGGCCTGCGCCGGCCTCGGCGCCCTCCTGGCGACGGGCGCCCGCCTGCAGGGAGACCCGCAGGGCATGCGGCGCCTCTTCCTCGGCGCCAGCCTGTGCTGGGCCGTCCACAACGGCCTCGTCGGCTCGGTCTTCGGCCTGACCTGCGACCTGCTGACCGTGTCGGGGCTGACGCTCTCGCTCATTCGGCACCAGCGTCGCACGCCGCACGCGCTCTCCGCCACCTGAGGCCGGGCCGCCGACGCTCACGCCACGCGGATGTGGGTCGCCACCCGCGGCGGCTCCTCGGCGCCGGTCGCCGCCTCCAGGATGCGCATGTCGAGGCGGCCCTCCGCGTCGCGGAACACGTCGTAGACCATCCGGTCGACCACGCTGTTGCCCTCGCCGAAGATCAGCACCCGCGGCTTGTGGGCGATCACGTCCTCGACGTCGCCGTAGTTCGCCGAGGCGATGATGACCTCGTCGCCGACCTGACAGGTGCGGGCGGCGGCGCCGTTCAGGATGCAGCAGCGCGAGCCGGCGGGGCCGTACAGCACGTAGGTGCTGATCCGCGCCCCCGACATCTTGTTCCAGATCTCGACGAACTCGAGCGGGTCGAGCCCCGCCTCGCGGCACAGGTCGGCGTCCAGGGTGATCGAGCCGTGGTAGTTCAGGTCGGCGCCCGTCACGCGGATGCCGTGCAACTTGGCCCGAACGAAGCTCTGCATCGCGTTCCCCCGAGGCCGGGCGACGTCGGCCCGCCGAGAGCATGTTCCGTGATCTCCGGATCACGGAACATGCTCTCTCCTATTGTGTGGTCGCATTTTCTTCACGCGAGCCGGCATCCACCTCGCTTGAAAATACTTTCGTCTTCGGCCGCCCTCCGAGTCGGGGCGGCTTCTTCGTGCTTGATAGGGCGGCGCGGGACCGCGTGGCAATCGAGCCGGCGGTTGCCGCTGCGCTAGTCCTTCCGCCGCAGTCGGCTCGCGAAGAAGCCGTCGAGGCCGCCGCGCTGGCTCTCCGAACCTTCGAGGTGGGCCGGCAGTGTGCGCAGGTCGCCGTCGGCGTTGATCAGGGCGTCGAGGCCGCCGACCTCGTCCGGGCGAACCGGCACCCGCTCGAAGGCGGCGTTGCGCTTCAGGAAGGCGGCGACCTGGCGCTCGCCTTCCTCCTGCTCCAGCGAGCAGGTGCAGTAGACCAGGCGCCCGCCCGGCCGCACCAGGGTGGCGGCCTTGTCGAGGAGGCGCGCCTGGAGGAGGTGCAGGCGGATCAGGTCGGATTCCGTCTTGGTCCAGGCGACGTCCGGGTGACGGCGGATCGTGCCGGTGGCCGAGCACGGCGCGTCGAGCAGCACCGCGTCGAACGGCTCCGGCGGATCGAAGGCGAGCGCGTCGCCGACGACGACCTCCGCCGTCAGCCCGAGGCGGGCGAGGTTTTCGGACAGGCGCTCCAGGCGCGGGGCCGAACGGTCCAGGGCGGTCACCACGGCGCCCTGGCTCGCGATCTGGGCGGTCTTGCCGCCCGGTGCGGCGCAGAGGTCGGCGATGCGCTCGCCCGCGCGCGCGCCGAGGAGCCGCGCCGGGATCGCGGCGGCGGCGTCCTGCACCCACCACGCGCCCTCGGTGAAGCCGGGAAGCTCGGAGACCGGGACCCGCAGGTCGCCGAGCCGGAGCGAGCCGGTGGGCAGCGCCACCGCGCCGAGGCGCTCGGCCCAGTCGCCGGCCTCGCCCTTGAGCGTCAGGTCGATCGCGGCGCCGCCCAGGTGCGCGCGGGCGATGGCGGCGGCGGTCTCCGGCCCGTAGGCCGCGCGCCAGCGCGCGGCCAGCCAATCCGGGGTGTTAGCTTCGAGCGGATCGCCGGCCTCCGCCAGGATCGCCTCGCGCTCGCGCACGATCCGGCGCAGGACCGCGTTGACGAGGCCGGCCAGATGCCGCGCCTGCGGGTCGGCCTTGGCGAGCCGCACCGCGAGGTCGACCGCGGCGTGGTCGGGGACGGCGAGGTCGAGGATCTGCGCGGCGCCGGTGGCGAGGAGTGCGACGAGGCGCGGCTTGTCCTCGGGCAGGCCCTGCTCCATCCGCGCGGCGAGCGCCGCCTTCAGGAAGCCAAGCCGGCGGAAGGTGACCGTGGCGATGGCCCGCGCCAGCCCGGCGTCGGCGGCGTCGAGCCCCGCGACGCGGGCGCCTTGCGCCAGCGCATCCTCCAGGGCGAGGGCGCGGTTCTGTCCCAAAAGGTCGGCGACGACGGATTGCGCCACCCGGCGCGCGGCGAGGCCGGCCGCGTCCGCTGCGGATTCAGGTGTCGATTTCGGCCCCGGGCGCGGACCCTTGGTCGCGCCCGCCGCCCGCGCCGGCCCGGACGCGTTGCGCCCTCTGCCCATGGATGCCACTTCTCGAACGACCCTTCGTGCCGGCAACCCGCCGCCGGACCCCGATGCCCTCCCATTTGAGCGAGTCCGATGCAAGTTGAAACCAATCCCGACGCCGCCGAAGCCGGTCCAGTCGAATCCGGCGGCGAGCCCGCCGCCCGTCCCCTCACCCCGGCGGCCGAGCGCGCCCTGACGGAGGCGGCCGAGCGCCGCAGGGC
>NZ_VRUT01000267.1:0-3770 GCF_008039465.1 Methylobacterium sp. WL120
AGCCCGACCCGCGTCCGCCCGGCGCGCGCGAGCAGCGCCGCCCCGAGCACCAGCGCCGACACCGCCTCGATCTCCGGCCCGAAGCCGGCCACGATGCCGGCGCCGTCCAGGGCGTAGACCGGCTCGCCGACGACGAGGCGGTTCTTGGCGAGCCGCAGCAGCGGCAGGCCGTAGACCGCACCGAGGAAGGCGATGGCGAACAGCAGCGGCACGAGGCGGGCCATTCGATCGCGGGCGGCGGCCGTCACGTGATGAAGCCGGCGTCGCGCAGGAACGTCCGCGCGACGGCCTCGGCCACCTGTCCCTCGACGGTGATGCGGGCGTTCAGCCGGCGGAGCGTGTCGGCATCCAGGCGCGCGAAGACCGGATCGAGCGTGTCGCGGATGCGCGGATGGCTTGCGAGGGTGTCGGCGCGGATCACCGGTGCGACCTCGTAGACGATCTGCGCGCCCTTCGGATCGCTCATCACGACGAGGTCGAGGGCGCCGAGCGCCCCGTCGGTGCCGTAGACCATGCCGGCGTTGACGCCGCTGATGCCCTGCGCCGCCGCCCGCGCCGTCACCGCCGTGTCGCCGCCGGGCAGGCTGACGATGCGGTCCATCGGCAGCGCGAAGCCGTAGGCGGCCTCGAAGGACGGCAGCGCCGCCGGGCTCTCGACGAACTCAGTCGAGGCCGCCAGGCGGATCAGCCCGCGCCGCACGGCCTCTGCGAAGTCCGCCATGGTGGCCAGCCCCTCCTTGCGGGCGAGGCTGCCGCGCACCGCGATCAGCCAGGTGTTGTTGGCCGGCGCCCGCCCGAGCCAGACGAGGCCTTTGGCCCGATCGGCGGCGGCGATTGCAGCGTAGGCGCTGTCGGGCCGCTTCCAGGCCGGGTCGGCCTCGGTGCCGGTGAAGAAGGCGCCGTTGCCGGTGTATTCGGGATAGAGGTCCACGTCGCCCGACATCAGCGCCGTGCGGACGATCAGCGTCGGCCCGAGGCCGAGGCGGCGTTGCACCGGGATGCCGAGATCCTCCAGGCACAGGGCGATCATGCTGCCGACGAGCGTGCCCTCGGTGTCGCTCTTCGAGGCGACCACCACCGGTCCGCGCGCTCGCGCCGGCGCCGCGGCGAGGCAGGCGCCGAGGCCGGCCAGCACCGCGCGGCGATCGCAGGCAGGGACACATCGACCCATCGCAGGAATAGATCCGCCCCCTTTTTACGAAAAATCCGGTCCGTCGCGGGTTTGCCTCGGCGCGGGCCGGCCACACCCTATCGCGAAATGTATCGCCGTGTAACATTGGTCGGCGAACGGCCCGCGCCGGACGCTTGACACAAAACGCGTTCCGGGCGACCCCTCAGCCCCCCGGCGTACCCGCTTGGTTCTTCTGGCGCGACGATCGGATCCGACCAGCCATCATGGCGACGTCCCGCTGAAGCGGGGCGGATCGACTAAGGAAGACACCTCGGCGTGAGCGCGGAACCGAACGACGACGTTCTCCAGGGTAAGCGCGTGCTCGTCGTCGAAGACGAAGCCGCGATCTCGATGCTGCTCGAAGACATGCTGCTCGATTTCGGCTGTACCGTGGTCGGCCCCGCCGCGCGTCTCTCGACCGCCCTCGAGATGGCCGAGGGCGAGACCTTCGAGGTCGCGATCCTCGACGTCAACGTCGCGGGCGAGCCGATCTACCCCGTCGCCGAGGCGATCGCGAAGCGCGACCTGCCGCTGATCTTCTCCACCGGCTACGGCGGCGCCGGCATCCGCGAGCCGTTCCGCGACCGGCCGGTGGTGCAGAAGCCCTTCAGCCAGGCCGACCTCAAGCGCACGCTCATCGGCGCGATCAGCGCCGCGCGCGGCTGACGCGACCCTCCTACAAGCCTTCGATCGGGAACGCGTCGACGAGGTGGACCGGCCAGCCGCGGCCGCCGATGAACACCGCGTCGGCCCTGAGCGTCAGCGCTGCCGCGAACGGGTTGCGGGAGACCCAGGCCCGCACCGCGCGCGAGAAGCGCTGCCGCTTGACCCGGCCGATGGCGCCCTGCGCCTCGACGAGGGTCGCCCGCGCCTTCACCTCGACGAAGGCGATGGTGTCGCCGCGCCGCACGATCAGGTCGATCTCGCCGCCGGCCGCGGCGACCCGCATCGCCAGCGGCCGATAGCCCTTCAGCATCAACGCGGCGAGCGCGAGCCATTCGGCCCGGCGCCCGCGCCGCTCCGTCGCCGCCCGCCGGCGCGTGGCCTCAGGCGTCCGCATCGGTCTTGCGCGCCAGCACCAGCGCCCGGTTGTAGACCGCGCGGCGCGGCTGCCCGGTTTCGTCGGCGACGAGGCTCGCGGCATCCTTGATCGAGTGGCGCGCGAGCGCTGCGAGCAGGGCCGCGTCGAGGCCGGCGTCGGCCTCCTCCGGGCTCGCCTCGTCGGCTGCGGTGCCGATCACCACCACCACCTCGCCCTTGGGCGCGCCCTCCTCCGCGAAGGTGTCGGCGAGGCTGCCCAGCGTGCCGCGGCGGATCGTCTCGAACATCTTGGTCAGCTCGCGCGCCACCGCGGCCGGGCGGGTGCCGCCGAGGACCGAGGCCGCGTCGGCCAGCATCTCCGGCAGGCGGTGGGGCGACTCGAACAGCACCAGCGTGCCGGGGACGCCTGCGAGCGCGGAGAGCCGGTTGCGGCGCGCGCCGGCCTTCTGCGGCAGGAAGCCCTCGAAGAAGAACCGGTCGGTCGGCAGGCCGGCGGCGACGATCGCCGTCATCACCGCCGACGGGCCGGGGATCGGCGTGATCGCGATCCCCGCCTCGATCGCCGCCTGGACCAGCTTGAACCCGGGGTCGGAGACCAGCGGCGTGCCGGCGTCCGACACCAGCGCCAGCGCCTCGCCGTCCAGCATCCGCCGCACCATCCGCTCGCGGACGGCGGCGTTCGAATGCTCGTGGTAGGCGACCAGCGGGGTGGTGATGCCGTAATGCATCAGCAGCGTGCGGGTGACGCGGGTGTCCTCGGCCAGCACCGCGTCGGCGGCGGCGAGCGTCGCGAGCGCCCGGATGGTCACGTCGCGCAGGTTGCCGATCGGCGTCGCCACCACGTGGAGGCCCGGCGTCAGCGGCTCGGCCTCGGTGGCGAGCCCGAAGGCGGTGAAGGTCGCGGGCTTGGCGGTTGAACCGCCCGGCGGGTCCTTGCGGACGGGGCGGCGTGCGGGCTCGATTCTCTGTGTCATCGCGGCGACCTTGCCACGGCGCGGGCCCGAGCGGAATTTGAACCGCGCCTGTTTCGACATCGGATGTGTCGGACACGCGTCCGCGAGGCCGGCGCGTTTACTTTTCGGGCGCACACTCTAAGCCTGTGCGACGATGTGTTCGTGCCGGATCTTGCGTGAAGGACGTTTCGCGATGGCGCGACATCTCTCGCCCCGCGCCTTCGGGACAAGGGCCGCCCTCGCCCTGGTCCTCGCGCTCGCCGGGTGCGTCGGCGGGCCGGATGAGCCGCGCACTGTGCGCTCTGCCGCGCCGCCGCCGCGCGCCGAGCTTGCCCAGGACCTCGCCCCGAATCTCGCTCCGAATCTCGCTCCGCCCGCAGATGCCGTCCCGGGGCTGACGCCGGCCGCGGTCTCTGCTCCGGGCCGGATCGGCAAGGGGTCGGTCAAGGTCGCCCTGGTGGTGCCGCTGTCGGGTCAGGGCGCCAGCCTCGGCGCGGCGATGCGCAACGCCGCCGAGCTGGCGATGGAGGAGTACCAGCAGCCCGACCTCCAGATCCTGGTGCGCGACGACCGCGGCGCGCCGGACGGCGCCCGCGAGGCGGCGA
>NZ_VRUT01000268.1:0-3704 GCF_008039465.1 Methylobacterium sp. WL120
ACCCTGCGCCGGGCCGAGACCGAGGCGGCGCGCGCGCGCGAGCGGCTGGCGGCCTCGCATGGGCGGATGATCCACGCGGCGGCCGGGCTGATCGAGCGCCGCCGCGCCCGGCTCGACCGGGCCGGCGACCTCCTCGGCAGCCTCGGCTATCGCGCCGTGCTCGCCCGCGGCTACGTGCTGGTCCGCGACGGCGCAGGCGCTGCGCTCCGCTCCGGCCGCGGGTTGCCGGCCGGCTCGCCCCTGAGCCTCGAATTCGCCGACGGGTTCGTGTCCGCCCGCACCGAGGCGGATGCGGGCGCTCCCGCGCCCGAGGGGGCGCCCTCGGCGAAGCGAGGCCCCGCCCCGGCGAAGCAAGGCGCCGCCCCGGCGAAGAAGCGCGCGCCGCGCCGGGCGAAGGCCGCACCCGAGGTCGAGCCGCCCGCGCCCGCCGCCGCGCAAGGCTCGCTGTTCGAGGCCTGAGCCCGGTCCGGCGACCCTGGAGGCCGCCGGCTCAACCCTGGCGGCGGTAGTGGTAGCGCAGCAGCTCGGTGCGGAACCCGAGGCCGCGGTAGAGCGACAGGGCGGCCGCGTTCTCGGCCACCACCTGGAGGCAGGCGCCAGTGGCCCCGTTGGCGCGGGCCCAGCGCATCAGCGCGCTGACCGTGCGACGGGCATGGCCGCGCCCCCGCAGCTGCGGGGGCGTCGCCACGGATTCGATCACCGCGAGCGACCCGTCGAGGACGGCGTAGCCCATCGATGCGGTCTCCTCCGCAAGGTCCAGGGCGGCGAAGGCGCGGGGACCGCGCAAGTCTCTCGTCATCGCGGCGTAGATCGCGGCGGCCTGCGCGTCGGCGCCGGCAAGCCGGGTCCGCAGCGCGAGCCAGTCGCCATCGGCTGCCGGCATCAGCCGCACGCCTGAGTCGAGCCCGTCCGGCATCCCGTCGAGGGCGGCGAACAGGGTCGACGCGTGGCCCTCCGCGCCGTAGCCGCGCGCCGCCAGGGGTTCGTCGAGCTCCGGGGCGAGGCTCACCACGCGGACGATCGCCGGCTGGCCGAGCGCCGCGTACGCACGCTCGCAGGCCGCGATCGCCGCGTCGGCCGGGCCGCGCGGTCCGGGGGTCGGGTTGAGCGAGTTCGTCCGCCGGGTCGGCCCGCCCGAGGCGCGCAGCAGCCACCCGTCCAGGAGGTGTTGACGCGACGCCGGGCATGCGACCAGGCAGGCCGCCTCCGCTCTCCAGGCGAGGTCGTCGTGCTGAGACATGGACCGTCCGCGGGTTCTACGGCCGGCGGGTCGTAGCACGGCGGTAGACCGATCCGAACCGCAAGACTTGCGCGATCGGTTGTATCGTTTGAGTTGGACTCGTATACAAATTGTTGCTCAAGGTTTCTGAAGAGCGGGAAGCATACTGGTAGGCCGATGAAGTTCGACGGCATCGACGATCGAGGGCAGGCGGTGGGGGACCTGCACGCCGCCCTCCAGGCGTCGGGCGTCGTCGGCACCTGGGACTGGAACCCGGTCTCGCAGCGCGTGCGCTACGATCCCGGCGCCGCCGAGCTGCTGGCGGGGGACGCCGCGCTGGCCGGCCGCGACCTCGAGTTCGCCGACGCCGTGGCCGGCATCCATCCCGACGACGTCCCCTGGATGACGCAGGAGGTGGAGCGCGCCATGCAGGCCGGCGGCCTGATGCTGGCGGAGTACCGGGCTGGGATGCTCTCCGGGCAGACGCGCTGGCTCCTGTGCCGCGGCCGGATCTTCCACGATCCGCGCGGGCGCCCCGTGCGCAGCACCGGCATCCTGATCGACATCACCGAGGTCCGGACCATGGACGCCGGCTCCGTCGCGCCCCCGTCGATCGGCGAGCCGGAGGCGCCGCTGGTGCGTGCCGCCGACCTCTGCATCGCGTTGCACGGGGTTGTCGGCGAGAGCGGATCCGAAGCGCTTCGCGGGATGACCGAGCGCCTGCTGCTTCAGATCGGCCGCGAGATCGCCCGGGCCGAGCGCGCGGCCGTGCCGCCGACCGCGCTGCATTGAGGGCCGGGGCCGCGCGGGCTTGACGGCGGCCGCGGGGTTGGCGATGCCGCGTCTTGCGGCACGCGTCCTGCCTGTGGGGCGGCGTGCCGCGACCAGGAGAGACCCGTGACCACCACGATCGCCAGCGAACAGCTGCTGCACCTCGTCTTCGGCGGCGAGCTGGAGGACATCGACGGGCTCCGGTTCAAGGATCTGGCCGGCCTCGACATCGTCGGCATCTTCCCCGACTACGCCTCGGCCAAGGTCGCGTGGCGCGCCAAGGCCCAGGCCACGGTCGACAGCGCGCAGACCCGCTACTTCGTCGTCCACCTCCACCGCCTGCTCGAGCCGTAGGCGTCCGCCTGTGCAGGGGGCTGTGCAGCGGGGCGTGCAGGGGGCTGTGCAGCGGGCGGACGCGGCCATTGTGACGGTTCGACCGCACTGGTAAGAGCCCGACCGACGCGGATGCCGGCGGGCCTGTCGATCGGCCGGCCGTTCCAGTCTTCAGGACGTGTCTCGGCCCGAGACCCCAGATGTTGAGCCCGCAGGCATGAAGTCTTCGATCAAGATCATCGCCGGCAATGCCAGCCGGCCCTTGGCGGAGGACATCGCCGGCTACCTCGAACTGCCGCTCGCCAAGTGCATGGTCCGGCGCTTCGCCGACATGGAGATCTTCGTCGAGATCCAGGAGAACGTGCGCGGCGAGGACGTGTTCATCGTCCAGTCGACCTCGTATCCGGCCAACGACCACCTGATGGAGCTGCTGATCATGATCGACGCCGCGCGTCGGTCCTCGGCGCGGCGCATCACGGCGGTGATCCCGTATTTCGGCTACGCCCGGCAGGACCGGCGCACCTCGGGCCGCACCCCGATCTCGGCCAAGCTCGTCTGCAACCTCATCACCGAGGCCGGCGCCGACCGCGTGCTGACGCTGGACCTTCATGCCGGCCAGATACAGGGCTTCTTCGACATTCCCACCGACAACCTGTTCGCCGCGCCCGTGATGGTGCGCGACATCAAGGAGCGGCTGACCTCCACCGACCGCATGGTGGTCTCGCCCGACGTCGGCGGCGTGGTCCGGGCGCGTGCGGTCGCCAAGCGCATCGACGCGTCGCTGGCCATCGTCGACAAGCGCCGCGAGCGCGCCGGCGAATCCGAGGTGATGAACATCATCGGTGACGTGGAAGGCCGCTCCTGCATCCTCGTCGACGACATCGTCGATTCCGGCGGCACGCTCGTCAACGCGGCCGAGGCCCTGCTCAACGCCGGCGCCAAGGAGGTCTCGGCCTACATCACCCACGGGGTGCTCTCGGGCGGCGCGGTCTCGCGCATCGCCGCCTCGCGGATGAAGGAGCTGGTGATCACCGACTCGATCCAGCCGACCCAGGCCGTCAAGCTCGCCCGCAACATCCGCGTGGCGACGATCGCCCCGCTCCTGGGCGAGGCCATCGGCCGGACGGCGACGGAAGCCAGCGTGTCGAGCCTGTTCGACTGAGCGTCTTGGCCCGTCCAGGGCATCCGAACACAGCGTCCTGAAAAACCGCTCCGTCATTCCGGGGCTGCGCAGCAGAGCCCGGAATCCAGAGCCGCCGCGGGCTCCGAGGTGGAGCGTCCCGGCCCTTCGAGCCCGCGCGGCGCGTCTGGATTCCGGGCTCGCCTTCGGCGCCCCGGAATGACGGGGTTTGGGCTGTCCGGCGCAGCCCCCTACCCGTCC
>NZ_VRUT01000269.1:0-3685 GCF_008039465.1 Methylobacterium sp. WL120
GCCGCGGGGCGCGCCGCCGAAGTCGAACCCGCCCGCGCGGCCGCCACCGAAGCCTTCGAACCCGGTCGCACGCGGCTTGCCGTCGCCGTCGATCTCGCCGCGGTCGAACTGCCGGCGCTTCTCCGGCTCGCCGAGGATCTCGTAAGCCGAGTTCGCCTCGGCGAAGCGGTCCTTCGCCTTGGCGTCCTTGTTGGTGTCGGGATGGTAGGTCTTGGCGAGCTTGCGATAGGCCTTCTTGATCTCGGCCTCGCCGGCAGTCTTGGGTACGCCCAGCACCTCGTAGGGATTGCGCATCGGTCTCTTGAGTTTCGTGGTTTCGCGCCGGCTGTGGAGCAGCGGCCATACGGGCCGCATGTGGGCGGCCTGTTGCCCTTGCGTAACGTAGGGGCGGCGAGACTCGGCGCAAGCGCCGCCGGCGTCAACCCGAGCGCAGCGCAAGGCTTGCCGGACGCAGCGCCGGGCGCGTCGCGCTCAGCCCGTCTTGTCTGTGTGGCCCTTGTCCAGGTGGCTCTTGCCCGGCGTTGCCTTGTCCGACGGAGCCTTGCCGGTGCGGATCCGCTTCAACTCCCATTCGCCGCCGGAGGGCTTGCAGCCGGTGCCGCGCACGAAGCGGCTGCTGTTCGGCGCGATGACCGAGGCGAGGAAGTCGCGGCAGATCAGGTCCTGGGCGACGTAGGGCAGCCCGGTCGGGTTGATCGTGCCGCGCAAGGCGGTCTCCGGGTTGTCCCACTTCACCGGCTTGCCGTTGCCTTGCGGGTCGAGGGCGACCCCAAGCGCGGCGTAGGCGCGGCGCCAATCCTCCTCGCCGAGGTCCGAGCCGAAGCTCGTCGGGCGCCGGTTGATGCTGCCGGTGACGATCGGCTCGTCGGCCACCGTCGCGGCCTTGGCCTCCGGGGTGGCGTCCGCGCGGAAGATCAGGAGCGGCTGGCTGCAGCCGCAGAGCATCGAGACGAGGCAGGCGGCCAGTGCCGACGGCGCGATCCGCTTCGCACATTCCTCTGCCTGCGGCGTCGCCGCGGCCACTTCCTTCTTGTCGGGACGACGCATTACACCTGTACCCGAGACCCTGAACCCCAGCCGAGATGGCGCGTAAGTGTGCTCCAACGTCGGTGCCCCCCGACCCGGATCTCACAACGGAGGATTAAGTCGTGGACGCGTTAAAGATCGATGAGTCGGGCGGACACGATGCGGTCCCGGACGCCGCGGACTTCACCCTGAGCGACGACCCGTTCGGCCTGTTCGCGGCCTGGATGGTCGAGGCGACCGCCTCCGAGCCCGAGGACGCCAACGCCATCGCGCTCGCGACGACCGGCGCGGACGGGCTCCCCGACGTGCGGATGGTGCTGCTGAAGGGCTACGACGCGCGCGGCTTCGTGTTCTACACCAACGTCGAATCCGCCAAGGGCGAGGAGCTGGCCGCCAACCCGCAGGCCGCCTTCGTGCTGCATTGGAAGAGCCTGCGCCGGCAGATCCGGGTCCGCGGTCCAGTGTCGCGGGTGACGGCCGAGGAGGCGGACGCCTACTTCGCCAGCCGCCACCGCGACAGCCGCCTCGGGGCGATCGCCAGCCGGCAGTCGCGGCCGCTCTTGGGCCGCGACGCGCTGATGGCGGAGGTGGCGGAGCTGTCGGCGCGCTACGAGGACGGGCCGGTGCCGCGGCCGGAGAACTGGACCGGCTTCCGGATCGAGCCGGTGGCGATGGAGTTCTGGCGCAACGGCGACTACCGCCTGCACGACCGCGTCCGCTTCACCCGCAACGGCGAGGGCTGGGACCGGTCGCGGCTTTATCCGTAGGGACGGGTTACGGCACCAGGGGCGGCAGCGGCGGCGCAACGCCCTCGGGAAGCGCGGTGCGGGCGACGTTCATCGTCATGGCGAGCAGCGCGTAATAGCCGTTGATGCCGGTGAGATCGATCGCCCCCTGCTCGCCGTAGAGGGCGACCAGCGCCGCATAGGTCGGGTCGCTCACCGCCTTGTTGCGCTGGAGCTCGGTCGAGAACGCGTAGACCGCGGCCTCCTCGGACGACATGCCGTCCGGCCGCCGTCCCTCCGCGATCGCCTGCGCCACCGCCGGATCGAGGCCGGCTTTCAGCGCGATCGGGTGATGGATCTGCCATTCGATCTGCTGGCTCCACTCGCGGGCCACGATCAGGATCGCGAATTCGCTGATCTTGAACGGCAGGACGCTGTCGTAGCGCAGGTACAGGCCCATCTCGCTGGCGCGCAGCATCAGGTCGGGACTGCGCAACAGCGGCACGAACGGGCCGAAGACAGGCACCTTCCGCGCGGCCAGGAACGCGTCCGACGCCGCGACCTGGGCCGGGGTGAGGCCGTCCGCCGGGATCGCGGGCATCCGGTCGGTGGGGCGGGCCGTGTTCGGCATGGGGCGATGATCCGGCTGTGCTGGCTGCGGGGCTTGGGTGATCCCGCTCCACGTCCTGCCGGTCAAGCGCCGCGGCCGGTGTTGCGGCGCGGCGAAGCCGCTGGATTTTCGAGACCGCTGCGCTTAGACCGGATCCTCAATGCGGAGGCCCGCCGGGGTGCCCCGGCGCCGGCCCCGAATGGAAGCGAGGCACGGCCTTGGCCACACCCGGAAACGAACGCCGCCGCATCATGCTGCTCACGGGGGCGAGCCGCGGCATCGGGCACGCCACCGTCAAGCGCTTCTCCGCCGCGGGATGGCGGGTCATCACCTGCTCGCGCCACGCGTTCCCGGAGAACTGCCCGTGGGAGATGGGGCCGGAGGACCACCTCCAGGTCGATCTCGCCGACGCCGCGGACACCGTGCGCGGGGTCCGCGAGGTCGCCGAGCGGCTCGCGAACGAGGGCGGCTTGCTGCACGCGCTCGTCAACAATGCCGGCATCTCGCCGAAGGGCCCGAACGGCGAGCGCCTCGGCGCCCTGCCGACCGACTTCGCGACGTGGCAGCGGGTGTTCCAGGTCAACGTCTTCGCGCCCGTGCTGCTGGCCCAGGGCCTGCGCGACGAGCTCGCCCGCGCCAAGGGCTCGATCGTCAACGTCACCTCGATCGCCGGATCGCGCGTCCACCCGTTCGCCGGGGCGGCCTACGGCACCTCAAAGTCGGCGCTCGCCGGCCTGACCCGCGAGATGGCCGCCGACTTCGGTCCACTGGGGGTCCGCGTCAACGCGATCTCGCCGGGCGAGATCGACACCGCGATCCTTTCGCCCGGCACCGACAAGCTGGTCGAGCAGATCCCGCAGCGGCGCCTCGGCACCCCGGACGAGGTCGCCAAGGCGATCTACTTCCTGTGCACCGAGGCCTCGTCCTACGTGAACGGCGCCGAGCTGCACATCAACGGCGGCCAGCATGTCTGACCGGCTGGTCCGCTGGTCCCTTCTTCTCGTTTTCGCCGCCACCCCCGCCGCCGCAGAGCCGGCGGTCACGATCCTCGACCTGCCGTTCCAGGCGACCGCGATGCGCGGGCCGCGCAGCGAGGTCGCGGTGGCGGTGGCGACCTCCGGGCTGATCCCGCTGGCCCGCTCGGCGAACGCGGAGGCGCCGGAGGCGAGCGACGAGGAGAGCGCGCCGCTGGTCGTGGTCTGGGGCAAGGAGGGCGGCGCGGCGCTCAGCCTCGTCGACGGCACGATCCGCACGACGCTGCTCGGCGCCGAGGCGATCGAGGGCCTGGCCGCCGCCGAGACGCCACGCGGCGCCCTGCCCGGCT
>NZ_VRUT01000026.1:0-39919 GCF_008039465.1 Methylobacterium sp. WL120
GCGCCGGCCTCGTCGCCGCGATGGACCGCGCCGGCTGGCGGCGCGCCACGGTGGCCGCGTTCGAACGCCCGGTGCTCGACCGGCGCGCGAGCCACGACGCGTTCCTGGAGGGCCACCCGCACAAGGGCCGCCTGAAGGACCTGCGCCGCCGCGCCAAGCGCCTCGGCGAGGCCGGCGCGGTGACCTTCGCGAGTGCGACCGCCGGCCTCGACCTCGACCAAGCGGTCGCGGCCTTCCTCGCGCTGGAGCGCGCGGGCTGGAAGGGCGCGGCCGGCACGGCGATGGCCTGCCGCCCGGATCACGCGGCCTTCGCGCGCGCGCTGTTCGGGCAGAAGGAGGGGCCGGCGCAGGGGCCGGTCGGCGGGCGCGCGGACATCCTGGCGCTGGACGGCAGGCCGGTGGCGATCAGCCTCGCGCTCGTCGGCGGCGGCGTCGCGACGCTTCTGAAGACCGCCTACGACGAGGACCAGCGCGCCTGCGCTCCGGGCTTGCTGCTGGAGGCCGAGATCGTGCGCGCCTGCCACCACGACGCCTTCGCCGACAGGCTCGATTCGGCGACGCTCGCGGGCTCGGCGCTCGAAGGCCTCTACCGCGAGCGCGAGACCGTGGCCGAGATCATCGCGATGCCGCCGGGGCGCGACGCGCTCTCGCTGGAGCGCCGGGTCGCCCTCGCCCGCTTCGAGCATCGAGCCCGCGACGAGGCCAGGCGGCGGCTCGGCCGCTGACGCGTTTTATGGAAAATCGCGTCGCCGTCACGCGCGCCGGCGGCGCCAGCCGTCGAAGAATGCGGGGTCCGTCAGCCCCGCGGCGAGCACGCCGAACAGCCCGAGATGCAGGCCGAGCGCCGCGAGCCCGACCCCGTGCAGCGACCACAGGGCGACGGCCCCGCCCAGCATCGACGGCGGCCCCGCCACGTAGGCGAATCTGCGCCAGCCCGCGGCCGGCCGCCCGAGCCGCCAGAGGCAGGCCGCGAGCGCGGCCAACGCCAGACCGCCCTTGATCAGGGCCATGCAGCGGATCACCCGGACGAGATCCGGATCGATCGCAACAGCAGGCGCCCGCACGACCCCGATCGTCCCGGCGACGAGCGCGACGGCGGCGGCCACGACCAGCACCGGGCGCGGCCCGAGCCCGATCGCGACGCGTGCGGGAAACACCGTCGCGTCCGGGGCGAAAGCTGTGGGAACCCGCATCGATGCCTCCGCGTGCGTCCAGGATCGGCTTTGGGCTACCCCCGGCTGGGGTCGCGTCTCAGTGTGAACGTCGGGCAGGCGGTGTGCAACGCATGCATCTCTGCCGGTCCGCTTCGAGCCGAAAAGATCATCGCGCAGGCCCAGGCGGCCCCCACGATCGGACATTCCACCCGGGCGATCCGATTGGATCGCAGCGCCACCCTCATGCGAGGATGGACGACGGAAGGCGTACCGTGAACGTCGTGCCCTGGGCGTTGGTCGCGGTCGCGAGAATGCCGTCGATCTGGCGCACGAAGGCTTCGACGAAGCGCGAGCCGAGTCCCGAGCCGGATGGCCCACCGCCGGTGACCACGAGACCGGCGCCGTTGTCGCTGACGGTCAGGGCGACCTCACCCTCACGCCGGTCGAACCCGAGGACGATCTGACCTTTCCCGTCAGGGAACGCGTACTTGACCGCATTCGTCGCGAGCTCGTTGACGATCAGTCCGATCGTCACCGCGTGATCGGGATCGATCGACAGCGGCTCCGCGGAGACGGAGATCGTGACGTGCGAGCCCTCCCCCAGAAGACTGGCGCGCAAGCTCGTGGCGATGCCGGTGAGGTAGGTGTCCATCGGGACCGGGCCGAGCGCGGCGGAGCGCGCGATGACATCGTACAGCTGGGCGACCGCACCGATCCGAGCCTGCATGGCCCGGTAGCCTTCCCGGCACGGTTCGGCCGCCCGGCGGGCCTCGTAGGATACGAAGGAGGTGATGACCGTCAGGCTGTTCTTGATCCGATGGGCCAGCTCGGTCGACAGCATCTCGCGATGCCGTTCGAGCATCCGCGCCTCGGTCACGTCCTCGAACACCACCAGCATCCGGGTGACGTGATCGCCGGGGCGGAACACCTTGCGGGCGTTCAGCTTGAAGATTCGTCTTCCGAGGCCCGGAAATTCGTCCTCGATCTCGAAGCCGTCGAAGGCCTCCTCGTCCGGGACCACGCGCGCCAACAGCGCCTGCAGCTTCCCGATCTTCCATTGCCCCTGCGACAGGTCGTGAAGCTTATGGCCGATCACGGCTTCGGCGGGCACGTCGAAGAGCTGCAGGAAGGCGCGGCTCGCGGTGGTCACCCGCATGTCGCCTTCGAGGATCAGGAGTGGATCCCGAATGGTATCGACGACGTTCTGGGCAAGTTCCCAGGTGCGTTCGCTTTCGCGTCGCGCTTCGCGCGCCTCCGTCACGTCCTCGATGGCCAGCAGAAGCCGCTCTGTGCCGTCGCCCGGGCGGTAGACCTTGCGGGCGTTGAGAAGCATGACCTTGCGACCGATCCCGGGGAAGTCGTGCTCGACCTCGTAGGCCTCGACGACCTGGTCATCGGGGATGATCGTGCCGAGCAGGTCTCGGAGAGCCGGAATGTCCCACTGGTCGTTGCCGAGCTCGAACAACCGCTGCCCGATGGTGTCCTCGACCGTCACGCCGAAGGTGCGGCAGAACGCGCGATTGGCCGACCGGACGCGCAGATCCCCGTCGAGCACCAGAAGACCGGTCGGGATGGTTTCGACGATGTCGTTGGCGCTGATGGCGTTCATGCCAGCCCATCCATCCGGATCTCCGCCGTCTTCCTGCATGGCGGTCGTCCTCGAATCGTTATGGCTCTTCAAGCAGTAGACCGCGACCGACCGACATCATAGATCCTTCGGCAGACAGCCCCGACGCCAGCCGACATTCCCGATGCCAAGCGCGCGAACGTCGGCCTTTTGCATCCTACAGGTCGATCGCTACGCCACGATCGGGTCGAGACCAGCCGGTCGAGCAGGCTCGCGTTTCAATCCGAGGCTCGACGCCGAGGACAAATTCGCCCCCCCGGCCGGCGGCGTTCGTCCCGCTCAGCCCGGCGGGATCACCTCGATCTGCAAGCCGCCGTAATAGGCCGCGAGGTTGGCGATGTCGGCATCCGACAGGTCTTTGGCCACGACCGACATCACCGGGTTCTGCCGGGTGCCGTCGCGATACTCGGTGAGCGCCTTCACGAGGTAGACCTCGACCTGGCCGGCGAGGTTCGGTGCCTCGGGCAGCTTCGAGAGCCCGTCCATCCCGTGGCAGGTCTGGCAGGCGGTGGCGCGTTTCCGGCCCGCCGCCGCGTCGCCCGCCTGGGCGAGGGCGGGCGCGAGGGCGAGGATCAGGGCGAAGGCGGCGAGGCGGATCATGCGGGGACCGGGCGGGTGCGAGCCTGTGGACGTTCGAGAATGCGCATCGCCCGCACGCCGCCGAGCCCGGGATCGGCACCCCGGCCGCACGCGCCAGGCGAGCCCGGCGCGTGCGTGTGCAGGTGACTGTGCAAGTGGTTTTGCAAGTGGTTTTGAAAGTGATCCTGGAAGTGATCGTGCAAGTGGCCGTTCAGGTGTCGGTGCGTGTGGCTGTACCGATGGAAGTGCGTTCTATTTCGCGTCGTTTTCGTACGAAATCCGGTAGATCGCGCCGGCCGCGTCGTCGGAGACCAGGAGCGAGCCGTCGAGCAGCACCGCGACGTCCACGGGGCGGCCGAGATACTCGCCGTCGCCGGTCAGCCAGCCTTCCGCGAAGGGCTTCGGCTGGCCGACCTTGCCGTCGACGACGGGCGCGAACATGACGCGCGCGCCGACCGGCTCGGTGCGGTTCCACGAGCCGTGCTCGGCGATGAAGATGCCGCCGCGATAGGCCTGCGGGAACTGGCGGCCGTTGTAGAAGGTCAGCCCGAGGTCGGCCGCGTGCGGCGCCAGCTCGGCCACCGGGGCGACGACGCCCGCCGGCGGGGTCTGGTCCTTGTACTCGACGGTGCGGACGGCGCCGCCGCCGAACCACGGGAAGCCGAAGTTCTCACCGGCCTTGGTGGCATGGTTGAGCTCGCCCGGCGGCTTGTCGTCGCCCATGCCGTCGACCTGGTTGTCGGTGAACCACAACGACTTGTCGGCGGCGAAGTCGATGCCGACGGAGTTGCGGATGCCGGTGGCGTAGACCTCGCGGTTCTTGCCGTCGGCGTCCATGCGCACGATCCCGCCGATGCCGTGGGTGCGGTAGAGGTCCATCTTCTCGGGCGCCGGCACGTTGTAGGGCTGGCCGAGCGCGATGTAGGTCTTGCCGTCCGGGCCGACGCGGCAGACGCGGGCGGTGTGGTTGTAGCTCTCCTCCGAGGCCGGGATCAGCTCGCCCTGCTTGACCACGATTCCGGCGGCGACGTCCGGGTTCTCGTAGAAGAACTCGGCCGCGGGGAAGGACAGCACCCGGTTCTGCTCGACAACCGTGAGCACGCCGTCCTTCGAGAAGCAGACGCCGTTGGGGATCTTGAAGTCGATGCCCGGCGCGAAGGCGCGGACCTCGTCGGCGACGCGGTCCTTGTCGCGGTCGGTGACGGTGTAGACCTTGGTCTTGCGGGTGCCGACGAACAGCACGCCGGCATTGGGGCCGACGGCGATCGCGCGGGCGTCCGGCACGATCGCGTAGAGGTCGATCTTGAAGCCCTCGGGCAGCTTGATCTTGGCGAGCGTCTTGCGGATCGCGTCGGCCTTGCGGCCGATCTGCGGGATTTCGGGGGCGGGCGCCGTGTTGGTGCTCTGCATGCCCTGGAGCTTGACCAGGTCGTCCACCTTGGCCTTGGTCTCGGCGGGCGGCGCGCCCTGGGCGAGGGCGGACGTGACGAGGGCGGCGCTGGACAGAAGCGCGGCGAGGAACACCGGACGCATGGGGCTGATCTCCCGAGACCGCCCTTGAGACCGGGCGTTGGCGGGGAGTGTATGCCGCGGGCGGGCGCCGGCAAGGCCGCGTCGTGACGCGGCCCGGCCTCTGTCGCCTCAGGCGACCTTGCGCGGCACCAGCCGCTCGCTGGCGAGGGCGTGCTCCGCGCTGGAGACGCCGGCCTCGGTGTACTCGGCGTCCTCGTTGACCCGCCAGACGTCGTGGCGGCGTTTGCCCGCGACGATGTTCTCGACGGTGAGCATCGCCGTCATCATCGCATGGTCCTGATTGTTGTACTTGTGCATGCCGTTACGCCCCACAAGATGCAACGTAGGGTAGTCCCTCTCCAGCTCGATCCGCACCAGCGCGACGTTCTCGGCATAGGTCTCGTCGTAGACCGGATAGGCCTTGGGCTGGCGCACGACGCAGGCGTCGATCACGTCGGCCGGGTCGATCAGGCCGATCTGCCCGATCTCGCGCTTGGCCAGCGCCACGAGGTCGGCGTCGCTCGCGGTCCAGAGGCCGTCGCCCTCGAAGCAGAAATATTCGAGTCCGAGGCAGGTATGGGCCTCGTCGGGCACCATCTCCGGCGACCACGAGCGGAAGTTCTGCACCCGGCCGACCTGGACGGACGGGTCGTGGATGTAGATCCAGTTGTCCGGGAAGTCCTCCTGCGACTTGGCGATCAGCGCCACCGTGACGAAGTCGCGGTACTGCAGCGCCCGCGCCTGGAATGTGCTGATCGGGCGCGGCGTGATCGCGTCCACGAGCTCGCGCACGGGCGCCGACGAGATCACGTGGCGCGCGGTGAAGGTCTCGCGCGTGCCGTCGCCGCGCAGGGCCGAGACGCGCCACAGGCCGGCGGCGGCGTCGAACGAGAGGCCGTCGACGCCGCGGTCGAGCAGCACCTTTCCGCCCTGCGCGGCGATCTTGTCGGCGGCCGCCTCCCACATCATGCCGGGGCCGCGGCGGGGATAGCGGAACGACTCGATCAGCGTCTTGATCACCGGCTCGCCGGCCTTGCGCTTGGCCTTGATCCCGAGCGATCGCTTCAGCGCGTCGCGGATGGCGGCGCCGAGGTCGAGGCCCTTGATGCGCTGCGCGGCCCAGTCGGCCGAGATCGCGTCGCAGGACATGCCCCAGACCTTCTCGGTGTAGGTCTTGAAGAAGATCGAGAACAGCTTCTCGCCGAACTGGTTGCGGACCCAGCCGTGGAAGTGCTTGGGCTCGTGGGTCGGCTTGGCGCGGGCGTAGAGGTAGGACAGCACGCAGGCGGTGCTGGTGAGGATCCCAAGGTTGCGCAGGGCCTCGAACGCCTTCAACGGGTAGGCGTAGTACTTGCCCTGGTAATAGATCCGCGACAGGCGCGGACGCTCGATGAAGTCGTTGGGCAGGATCTCGTCCCAGAGGTCGACCACGGCCTTCGACTTCGAGAAGAAGCGGTGCCCGCCGATGTCGAACAGGTAGCCGTTGTGGCTCACCGTGCGCGAGATGCCGCCGACCTGATCCGGGTCGCGCTCCAGCACGGTGACGTCGCGGCCCTGCTTCGACAGCAGGTAGGCCGCCGTCAGCCCGGCGGGTCCGCCGCCGATCACCAGCGTCTCGGTGTGGTGACTCATCCGCTGCCCCGGCCTGCCTTCGCGTCGTCGGACCTTGCGCCCGGCGTGGTTAAGGAAACCTGCCAAGCCGGCGGCCTTGACCGCCCGTTAAGCGCGTTCGCGGCAAGGTCGCGCCAGCACGACGAGACCCGTCGCGGCCGGACCCTCCGGCGGACAACCGGAGAGGCGCGATGGCGGCCACAGCTTCGTTTCCGGCCGCGCCGCCGGCGGGCCTCCATGCGCGCAAGCTCCTGTGGCTGCTGGTCCTATTCTGCGTCGTCACGCTGTATCCGCCGGGCGACGTGATCGAGACGATCCGGCACCTGCGCGTGCCCGACACCGACGACGCCATGCGCCTGGTCGAGGCCCGCGACCTCGCCGCCGGCCAGGGCTGGTACGACAACGTGCAGTACCGCTTCCTGCCGCCGGACGGCGTGCCGAGCCACTGGTCGCGCCTGCTCGACGCGCCGCTGGCCGGCCTGCTGCTCGCACTGACGCCGTGGGTCGGCTCCGGTCTGGCGGAGGGGCTCGTCGCGGCGTTCTGGCCGCCGCTGCTGCTCGCGGTCTACGCGACCGCGCTTTTTTCCGGCGTCCGGACGAGCTTCGGCCCGCGGGCGGCTATGCTGGCGGTGCTTGCCGCGACGCAGACCTTCGGCGTCACCGTGCAATTCGCCGCCGGCCGCGTCGACCACCACGACGTGCAGATGATCGCGATCCTCGGGATGGCGACGGCCCTGATCCGCGGCGGCGCGCGGGCCGGGGTGGCGGCCGGGGCGCTCGCGGCCTTCTCCTTGGCGATCGGCCTCGAAGGCCTGCCCTCCGTCGCGCTCGGAGCGCTGTTCGTGGTCGGCGACTGGGTCTTTCGCGGCCGGCCGGGCCTGCCCTGCTTCCTCGGCTTAGGCCTCGGGCTCGGGCTCGCGGCGCCGCTCCTGTTCGGGGCCCAGACCGCGCCGCATCTCTGGACCGCCACCGCCTGCGACGCGCTCTCGCCGCCCTGGCTCTGGCTCGCGGGCGGCGGGGGTGCGACCGCGCTCGCCTGCGCCGGGCTCGACCGGCGGCTCGGCTCGATCGGGGCGCGCATCGCCGTCGTCGCGGCGATCGGCGCGGTCCTCGTCGGCGGCTTCGCTCTGCTGTTTCCGATCTGCCTCGGCGGCCCGTTCCCGGGGATGACGCCGCTGGTCCGAGACCGCTGGCTGCTCATGGTCAACGAGATGACCTCGGTGCCGAAGTTCGTCGCCCGCCGGCAGTGGGAGATGCTGGTCTACTATCCCGTCCTGGCGCTGGCGGCTTTTGCCGCCTCCTGGGCGGCGTTCCGCGGGGCGCCCGAACATCGGCGCGCCTACGGCGTCGCCGCCGTCCTCCTCTGGCCGGGCCTCGTCATCGGCTGGTTCCAGTTCCGCGGGATCTACGTCGCCTCCGGGCTGATCCCGTTGGTGGCCGGGCCGGTGCTCGACCGCGCCCTCGCGCTGGCGGGCGACCGCGCCGCCGCGCCGCGCCGGCGGGCCGGCCTCGCCGCCCTCGGCATCGCGATGATCAGCACCGCCTGGATGGCCCCGGCGGCCCTCGCCGGCCTGTTCGAAGAAAGCGGGGCCGCCGCGGCGAGCGCCGAGGCCTTCGCCTGCCAGGCCGACGCCGCGGTGAAGCCGCTCGCCGCGCTTCCCGCCGGAACGGTGCTCGCGCCGGTCGTCATGGGGCCGTCGATCCTGATGCGGACGCCGCATGCGGTGGTCGCGGCGCCGTATCACCGGGCGATCCCAGGGCTCACCGCCGCGATCGAAGGTCTCGGCGGCAGCGAGGCCGACCTGCGCCGGCACGTGGCGGCGCACGGCGTCCGCTACGTCGTCGTCTGCCGTGCGCGGCCGAGCCCAGGCTTAGACGGACCCGCCTTCGCCACGCGCCTCGCCCGCGGCGAAGTCCAGGCCGACTGGCTCGAACCGCTGCCCCTCGGCGGCGACGTGCTGAAGGTTTGGCGGTTGCGGTAGCGCGGATCGCGCCGCCTCGCTCACGATGTCGTAAAGGTCGCGACGCGAAGACGCGCCTCCGGCTGCCTACTTCACAAAGCGGTCGAGCTTGTTGTTGACGAAGAAGTAAAGCTCCTTCGCCCCGGGCTCGGTGTAGAGCACTTGCACCTCACGACCCGCGCGGCCTTCACCCACCAGCACGTCCACCGGCGGGCGGCCCTTCAGGCGCACGAGGTCGCACTCGCCGATCCCGAGTTCGATCGCGGCGGCGCTCGTCGGGACCGGCCCGGTGCAGGACCCGTCCGGCGCGAGCACCGGACCGGTGAAGGTCGGCGCCGCGGCCACGCGCGGCGGGATCGGCACGATCTCGGAAGGGGCCGGCGGCGGCGTCCGCTCGGTCACGGTGCAGGCGCCGAGGAGGGCTGCCGCGAACAGGGTGCCGCTGGCGAGCGTTCGCAGGTCGGGCAACGTCACGGCGCCTCCTTGCGCTCCAAGTTGGGTGCGGTGCCCTCGCGGGCCTTCAGCGCGGCGGCGTAGAGGGCCGAGACGTCGCGCTTGAACGCCGCCCGCGTATCGGGGCGGGAATAGAACATGTGCCCGCCAGGGTACACCGCGAGCGACAGCCGCGGCTCAGGCCCATAGGACGGGATTTGGTCGATCAGCAGTTTGGAGGCGAAGTACGGCGTCACCAGGTCGGTGAAGCCGTGCGCCACCAGCACCCGGACGTTGCCGTCGAGCGCCAGCACCCCGCGAAGCGCTCCGACCGCCTCGGGCGCGGAGCGGCCGCCGCCCCAACTCCAGCTGCGGTTCACGGCGGTGTTCAGGAGCTCGTAGCGCAGGTTCGTCACCCGCCAGTTCAGCTTCTTCGCGTAGAGGTCGATCATCGCGCTGGTGAGCGGCGCCTGCAAAGCGGTGAGCAGCGGGTCGTCGAAGCCGGAATGCGCCGCGGTCGGGTCCGGGTCCCAGCCGCTGACGCCGGTGTCGTAGGCGCTGGCGACGCGGCCCGTGGCGCGGTCGACTTCGCGCTGGACGCTGTTCGACGACAGCCGCCCGCCCTGTGCCTTGACGAATGCCGGATCGAGCCCTGTCAGCGCGGCGACGCGCTCGGTGAGGCGCGCCACCGCCGGCGCGTCGTTCGGCCCCTTCAACAGGTCGGCCAGGTAGGCGCCGGTGGCGTAGCGCTCGGTGTCGGCGAGCGTGTCGCGGGTCGGCACGGTGCCGGCCCGCTCGAGGGCGCCGGCCGCATACGAGGGCAGCCGCAGGATGTTGCCCCACGGGTTGGACCGCGGCGGCGACAGGGTGCCGAAATCGAGGACCGGCGAGAGCAGCACGAGGCCCGACAGGCCGACGCCGACATCCTCCTGGAGCTTGGCGGCGATCAGCGGCCCGCGGAAGCCGCCGTAGCTCTCGCCGACGTAGAACTTTGGGTCGCCCATGCGGGTGTTGACGCGCAGGTAGCGGGCGATCGCCGCCGACAGCACCGAGGCATCCGAGTCGACGCTCCAATACGCCTTGCCGTCGCCGTCGGCGGCGCGGCTGTAGCCGGTGCCGACCGGATCGATGAAGACGAGGTCGGTGAAGTCGAGCCAGGTGCCGTCGTTCGGCACCAGCGCCACCGAGCGTGACGGGCTGATGCTCGACCCGTCGGCCGGCAGGCGCCACGGGCCGATCGCGCCGACGTTCAGGTAGGCCGACGCCGCGCCGGGGCCGCCGTTGATCGCGAAGGTGATCGGCCGCGCCGTCCCGGCCGCCGCGGGGCGAGTGTAGGCGACGAAGGCGATCTCGGCCTGCAGCTTGCCGGACTCGTCGACCAGCGGCAGGCTGCCGGCGGTGGCGGTGAAGTCGAGCTTCTGGCCGTTGGGGAGCGTGACGCTCTGCTCGGTGGTGGAATCGGGCGGAAGCTTGCGGCCCTCGGCCGGCCGCGATTCGGAGGGGCCGCGCTGCGGCGCCTGGGCGATGGCCGGAAGCGGGGCGAAAGCCATCAGGAGCGCAAACCCGAACGCGCATGCCCTCCCTCCCCTGCGGGAGAGGGTTTGCCTCGCGTCGGCGAGGCTCGGGAGAGGGGTGCGCGTTATCCGGCACTGTCGCTCCCCCCTCCCGGCCCGCTGAGCGGACGACCTTCTCCCGCAGAGGGGGGAGGGAAGCGCGCGGAGCGCGGCCTCGATCGCATTGTCAAACAAGCGCATGGCGAATCCTGAAATCCGGTCGGGTGCGCGAGGGAACGTCACGCCTTCTTCAGCCAGCGGCCGTCGTCGTCCTGCTGCCAGTAGGCGACCGCGTGGCCGGCGGCCTTGGCCGCCTTCCACTGCTCGCGGGCGCGCAGGAGCGCATCCTGGTCGGTGCCGTCGAACAGCACGCAGATGCGCTGGTAGTCGCCGGCATCCGGCGGCAGGTCGGCGCCCTCGACGAGGAAGCGGATCGCGGCGGCGTTGGGGTTGGTCTCGCGCAGCGTCAGCACCACCGGCTGGCTCGCCGCATCCGGCTCGCGATCGGTGCCGTGGGGCAGGAAGCTGTCGTCGCGGAAGGTCCAGAGGTGGTCGTCGAGCGCCTGCAGCCGCTCCTCGGTCGCCGCCTGGATCGCCGCCTGCCAGCCGCGCTCGCGCGACTTCTCGACGAGGTTCGGCAGCACCGCTTCGAGCGGCTGGTTCTGGAGGTGGTAGAAGAGGATGTCCGTCACGTCCGCTCAGATAGGCCGTCGCGCGCGCCTTGCACAGCGCGTCATCGGCGCACTCACCCCGGCAGGATCACGTGCGGGACGAACAGGGCCGCGTTCGTTGTGATCGGCCCATCCGACTCGCGCAGGCACAGCCCGACGCAGTCGTCGCCGACGATCCAGGCGCCGACGAGGGCGTGGCGCCCGTCGAAGCACGGCAGCTCGGCGAGCGCCTGGCGGACGTGACCGCCTGCGCCGTAGGGGCCGTGGTCCTGGGCCAGCACGGCGCCGTCGCACACCATCAGCACGTTGGCACCCTCGCGCGAGAACAGCGGCTTCTTGACGAAAGAGGTACCGAGCCGCGCCTTCTGGGGGTCATCCTCGAAATAGGCCGGCAGCAGGTTCGGATGGCCCGGCTCGCGGGCGAACAGGTGCGGCAGCAGCCCCTTGTTCGACAGCACCGCCTTCCACGGCGGTTCGAGGAAGCGCGTCGGCGTCGCGGACAAAGCCGCGCCGAACGCATCCGCGAACGCCCATTCCCACGGATAAAGCTTGAACAGGGTCGTGATCGGCGTCAGCGCCCGGTCGACGAAGCGGCCGTCGGCGGCGAGCCCGATGTCACCGAGGTCGAGGAAGCGGGTCGCGAGGCCGGCCTGGCGCGCGCAATCCTCGATGTAGGCGACGGTGCCGCGGTCCTCGGGCGCGTCGGCGTAAGCCGTCAGCGCCAGCGACGCGCCGCCGACCGCGCGGAAGCGGGCGATCAGGCGCTCGTGCACGGCGTTGAACTGGTCCGACCCGGCCGGCAGCCGGCCGAGCCGCAGCAGGTCCTCGAGCCACAGCCACTGGAACACCGCCGCCTCGTAGAGCGCCGTCGGCGTGTCGGCGTTGTATTCCAAGAGCTTGGCCGGGCCGGTGCCGTCGCCGCCATAGGCGAGGTCGAGCCGGCCGTAGAGCGTGGGGTCGCCGCGGCGCCAGCTGTCACGCACCACGTCCCAGGCGGCTTCCGGAATCGCGAGCGAGGCGAGGATGCGCGCGTCCTCGACCGCGTCGGCGACGAAGTCGAGGCACAGGGCGTGGAGCTCGGTGCCCGGCCCCTCGATGTCGCGCTCGACCTCTTCGAGGGTGAAGGCGTAGGCGTGGCTCTCGTCCCAATAAGGTGCCCCGTCGAGGGTGTGGAAGGTGAAGCCGTTGGTCTGCGCGCTGGCGCGCCAGTCCGGCCGCTCGCCCAACGCGATGCGGCGCATCAGCCGCCGCCCCCGTGGCCCGCCGTCCCGTGCGCGGCGAAGCTGCGGCCCGTGGCGCCGAACCCGCCGAAGGCGGCCGGACGCACCGCGGGCGACGAGACCCGCGCGCTCGACGACGCGCCACCGCTGCCGGTGACGACGCGCCCGCCCCAGCTCGTGCAGTAGCCGCCTCCACCCGCGCCGGACGACGCGATGCCGGCTTGATCGGGGCGATGATCATACAGCGGCTGCGGCGCGAGGGCCTGCTCGGCCAGTCGGCCGACCGCGTAGCCGGCGAGGATCGGCACGAAGCTCCCGGCGGCGCTCGCCGCGACGGCGGTACCGTCCACGCAGTGCCCGGCGCCATGATGCCCCTCGCAATCGACGCGTGAGGGATAGCGCGGCGCGCCTTCCGGGTAGGCGGCCAGGGCCGTGGCGTAGGCGCTCCGGCAATCGTTCTCCGTGCGGAGCCCGCCGCGGATGCAGGCGTCGGGATCGCGGTAGACCAGCACGTCCTCCTCGCGCTGCGAGGGGTCGCAGCGGCCGAGCGCGAAGGCCGTGGCCCCTGCGCCGGCGACGAGGACGAGCGCGACGGTGGTCGAGCGCTTCGAGGACCGTTCGATCGGCGAGGACATGATCGTTCGGACCGTCTCGGACGGCCCGGCTCCTGGACGGCAGAATGCCGCAAGGCCGAGACGTAAGAACTCCGGCCGCGCTTGAGAAGGTCGCAGGCCGACGATCGGACGGCCGCGACCGGCCGCGTTCAGTAGGTCATGGACGCGGCGTCGATCACACCGCCAGCGAGCGAGGCGGCGGCCAGCAGGATCGCGGCGGCGCTTTCCCCATCTGCGATCCGCCGCGACAGGTCCGGCAGGACGAGCCGGACCAGGAAGTAGATCAGGATCTGCACGACCAGCGCCACGAGGCCCCAGATCACGCAGTCGAGGACAGACTGCGCGTTGTAGATCGCCACGGCGAGCGGCAGTGCGTAGCCGACCAGGCTGCCGCCCAGCGCGATCGCGGCGGCGACGTTGTTCGCCCGGATCAGCGCGATCTCGCGGTGCGCGGTCGCCGTCAAGTAGACGCCGAGGTAGAGCGCCACCAGCCCGCAGGCGACGGCGCCGTAGCCGAGGAAGGCGGGCAGCCCGGAGATCGACGTCATCGCGGGCACCGCCGCCTCACACCAGGCGGCTCTGCTCGATCGCGGCGCCGACGAACCCCTCGAACAGCGGATGCGGCGCGAACGGGCGCGACTTCAGCTCGGGATGGAACTGGACGCCGATGAACCACGGGTGGCCGACATGCTCCACCGTCTCCGGCAGCAGCCCGTCCGGCGACAGGCCGGAGAAGCGTAGGCCCTTGGCCTCGAGCCGCTCACGGTAGGCCATGTTGACCTCGTAGCGGTGCCGGTGGCGCTCGGAGATGTCGGTGCTGCCGTAGATCGCGGCGATCTTGGTGTCGGGGTGGAGCGTCGCGCCGTAGGCGCCGAGCCGCATGGTGCCGCCGAGGTCTCCGGCGGCCGCCCGCTGTTCCAGCTCGTTGCCGCGCAGCCACTCGGTGAGGAGGCCGACGACAGGCTCGGGCGTGTCGCCGAACTCGGTGGAGTTGGCGTCGGGCACGCCGGCGAGCGACCGGGCCGCCTCGATCACCGCCATCTGCATCCCGAAGCAGATCCCGAAATACGGGATCTTGCGCTCGCGCGCGAAGCGGGCCGCGCGGATCTTGCCCTCGGCGCCGCGCTGGCCGAACCCGCCCGGCACCAGGATGCCGTTGATCCCCTCCAAGAATGGGGCCGGGTCCTCGCGCTCGAACACCTCCGCCTCGATCCATTCGAGGTTCACCCGGCAGCGATGGCTGATGCCGCCGTGGGTCAGCGCCTCGGTGAGCGACTTATAGGCGTCCTTCAGCCCCGTGTACTTGCCGACGATGGCGATGGTGACCTCGCCCTCGGGGTTCCGCACCCGCTCCGAGATCGTGCGCCAGCGCGTCAGGTCCGGCTCGCCGTCGTGGGCGAGCCCGAAATGCGCCAGCACCTCGCGGTCGAGGCCGGCCTCGCGGTAGGACAGCGGCACGTCGTAGATCGAGGCGACGTCGCGCGCCTCGATCACCGCGGTCTCGCGCACGTTGCAGAACAGCCCGAGCTTGCGCCGCTCGTCGGCCGGGATCGGCCGATCGCAGCGGCATAGCAGGATGTCGGGCTGGATGCCGATCGAGCGCAGCTCCTTCACCGAATGCTGCGTCGGCTTGGTCTTCAGCTCGCCCGCGGACGGGATGTAGGGCAGCAACGTGAGGTGCACGAAGGCGGTCGAGCCGCGCGGCAGGTCGTTGCCGAGCTGGCGGATCGCCTCGAAGAACGGCAGGCCCTCGATGTCGCCGACCGTGCCGCCGATCTCGACGAGCACGAAGTCGAAGGCGTCGTTGCCGTCGCGGACGAAGTCCTTGATCGCGTTGGTGACGTGCGGGATCACCTGGATCGTCGCGCCGAGGTAGTCGCCGCGGCGCTCCTTGGCGATGATGTCCTGGTAGATCCGGCCCGTGGTGATGTTGTCGGCCCGGGTCGCCGGTACGCCGGTGAAGCGCTCGTAATGCCCGAGGTCGAGGTCGGTCTCGGCGCCGTCGTCGGTGACGAAGACCTCGCCGTGCTGGGTCGGGCTCATCGTGCCCGGATCGACGTTGAGATAGGGGTCGAGCTTGCGCAGGCGCACCGTGTAGCCGCGCGCCTGGAGCAGCGCTGCGAGCGCCGCAGAGGCCAAACCCTTGCCGAGCGAGGAGACCACGCCGCCGGTGATGAAAACGTACCGCGTCATGGGCCTCGGTCCATAGAGAAGGCTGGGCGATTCGCCAAACGGCATGACACCCGCATCGCGCGATCCCCACGGAAATCGCGCAACGCTGGATTGGGCAGGCCTAGGGCGGGAGCGTTAAGTTTCTTTTGTCCGATCGAACGGCGCGGCTGCGCCGTCCAGGGTGCGACGCGGCGTTCAACGCGACTGCGGCGCGTCCGGAACGGCAGGCTGAGCCGGAGCGGGAGCCGGCGCGGCGGGCGCCGTCGGTGTGCCCGCGGCCGGAGCGTTGTTCTGGCGGCGCAGAGTGTCGAGCAGGTTGTCGGCACCCGCGGGCTGGCCGGTCGGCTGCGCGGTGCCGCCGGCGCCGTCGAGGATCGACTTCGGCGCGGCGGAGCGGTGCGACATCACCGCCAGAGTCAGGCTGGTGACGAAGAAGAGGGCGGCCAGGATCGCGGTCGCCCGCGTCAGCGCGTTGGCCTGGCCGCGCCCGGTCATGAAGCCGGAGACGCCGCCGCCGCTGCTGCCCGCACCGAGGCCGAGGCCGCCCTCGGAGCGCTGCAGCAGCACGACGCCGATCAGCGACAACACGATGATGAGGTGGACGACGATCAGGACGGTCTGCATCGGGTTTCCGGAATCGTTTTCAGTGCGTGCGCCGGTCCCGCGAGCCGCCCGCTGGGGTGGGGACCGGACGCGGCGGCCGGCGCTGCGTCGCACCGGCTGCCCATCTGGCGGGGGCATACACCACAAGCGGGCGGGCGCCAAACATGACGATCGCCGAAGCGATGTCAGCCGTCCGCCTCGCCGCACGTGGGCTCCGCATGCTCAAAGACGGCGTCGGAACCTGTCGCGGCCAACGCGCCCCGACCGGATCGGAAGGAAGACGCCATGCCCATCGCACGCCGCCCCCTGCTCGCTCTCGCTCTCGCCGCAGCCCTCCTCGCCTCCAACCCTGCAGTATCCGCTGGAGCCGCGACCGAGGTGGAGGCGGCGGTCGACGCCCTGACCGCCGCCCTGCTCGCGCCGGACGCCGCCGCCCTGGACGCGCTGGTGCTCGACGGCCTGAGCTACGGCCATTCCGGCGGCGCGGTGCAGGACAAGGCCGCCTTCGCCGACGCGCTGACGAGCCGGCGCTCCGCCTTCCCGAGCATCGTCCTGTCGGACCGCTCGGTCTCGGTCGTCGGGGAGGACGCCATCGCCCGGCACGTCTTCAGCGGCGAGACGACCTTCGGCGGCAAGACCGTGCCGGTGCGCATCGGCGTGATGCAGGTCTGGCACCGCGACGGCGGCCGCTGGCGGCTGCTCGCCCGGCAGGCCTACAAGATCTGAGCGGGGCGCCCCTCAGGCGTAGGCTGCGCAGATCCCCAGAAAGTCCTCGGCGACGAGGCTCGCGCCGCCGACGAGCGCGCCGTCGACGTTCTCCACCGAGAGCAGCTCGCGGGCGTTGCCGGGCTTGACCGAGCCGCCGTAGAGGATGCGGATCTTGGCCGCCTCCTCGCCGACGAGCTTGTCGAGCATCTCGCGCAGGGAGGCGTGGACCTCGGCGATCTCGCGGGCCGTCGGCGTGCGGCCCGAGCCGATCGCCCAGACCGGCTCGTAGGCGATCACGGTGTCGGCCGCGGTGGCGCCCTTCGGCGTGCCGATCGCGAGCTGCGCGCGCACGATGTCCAGCGCCCGGCCCTGCTCGCGCTCCTCCATGGTCTCGCCGACGCAGATGATGCCGCACAGGCCCGCGCGCCGGGCGCCGAGCGCCTTGGCGTGGACGCCGTCGTCGGTCTCGTGGTGGTAGGCCCGGCGCTCGGAATGGCCCACGATGACGTAGGTGGCGCCGAGGTCGGCCAGCATCTCGGCGGAGATCGAGCCGGTGAAGGCGCCGCTCGGCTTGGCGTGCAGGTTCTGGCCGCCGATGGCGATCGGCGAATCGTAGGTCGCGGCCACGCAGGCCGAGATCAGCGTCGAGGGCGGGCAGATCAGCAGGTCGATGGTCTCGGCGAGCGCCGGCAACAGCCCGGTCCGCACCGCGTCGACCACGGGGATCGAGGCCCGCGTCCCGTTCATCTTCCAGTTGCCTGCAACCAGGGGCCGCCGTCCCGAACGCATCATCGATGTCCCTGCCGTCCCTTGCGCCGCCCGTCGCATGCGGGGGCCGGGGCTACCAGAGCCCGCCCGAGGGCGCAAACCGGATCGGCGCCCGCGTGAGACGATCGCAGGCGAAGATCATGCGACGCTCACTGTGAGCCAAAGCAGCCCGAAAGGGGCGCATTGGGAAATGGCCCGCGAACCGCGCGGAATGCCGTCCAGGCGACGGGGCATTAGGCCCGAAAAGACTACACTATGTTAGACTGGCCTTAATTCCTGCCGTGCCATGACAGGGCATGCGCGGTGCACGGCAATTGCTACAGGGTCGAAGTGGGGCGACGGCGGTCGAGTTCGCCCTCGTGGCGCCGATGCTGCTGTTGACGATCACGTTCGTCATGGTCGCCGCCCTGGTTCTGTTCGTCAACCAGCGGCTGGATTACGCCACGAGCCAGGCCGCGCGTCAGGTCATGACCGGCAAAGCCCAGTTCGGGTCCACGGATCAGGCCACCTTCAAGACCGCGCTCTGCAGCAAGCTTCCGAGCGTGATGTCGTGCGCGAACGTCGTGGTGAACCTCTACATCGTCCCGCTGCCTTCCGCGGGCGGATACTACAATTTCGTCAAGCCGGACGGCAGCGGATTGCAGATCCCGTCGCAGAGCAGCGGCCCGGGCCAATACAATCTCGGGAATGCCGGCGACTACCAGTACCTGCAGGTCATCTACCCGATCCCCGTCCTGCCCGCGGCCTTCGCGTCCATGCTCGGCAACGGCGGCACCAACAGCTACCTGGCGGTCTCGACCGCGGCGTTCCGCAACGAGAAGTTCTGATGGCGCGCGGCCCGACAATCCTGGCGCGACGCTTTCGTGACGACGGACGCGGCGTGTCCATCGTCGAGTTCGCGATCGTCCTCCCGATCCTTCTCATGCTGATGCTGGGTGGCCTCCAGGTGATCACCTACGTCAACGCGACGCGGAAGGTCGAGCTCGTCGCACACTCGATCGGCCAGATGATCTCCCAGACCACGCCGCCGCAGGGCTCCACCATCGCGACGGTCAACGCGACCGACCTGCATTTCAGCTACGACGCGGCCCTCGTCCTGTTCCCTTACCTTCTGAAGGACGCTCCGCGGCAAGGTCTGCAATGGTGGCAGGACATCACCATCAACTACACCGGCGTCGCCTTCACCCAGAAGTCCACCGGTTGCAACGACAGCGCCGACATGAGCGCCTGCTACAACGCCAACGTCGTCTGGACGAGCACGGGGACCTACGGCGGCAACAAGCGGCTCTGTGTGACGCCGCTGCAGCCCGCGGACAACACGGCGGCGGCGAGCGCCGGCACCCTGCCGCGTTCGGTCTACGGCCAGGGCTCGCTCATCGTCATCGACGTGGTCTTCACGTTCAAGCCGACCTTCGGCGCGAAGTTCTTCCCGGCCAGCCGGGTCGCCCGCTCGGTCTACGTCCAGCCACGCTACGCCAGCCTCGTGAACTACGACACCACGAACAGCGACGGGATCGCCTCCAAATGTCCTGGCTACTGAATCGCCTTCGCCGGGCCGGCCGGCCTCCCGCAGCGCGTCCGAGCTTCGCGGCGGCGCGTGACGGCAACGTCGCGATCATCTTCGGCCTCAGCCTGATCCCGATGATCGGTCTCATCGGGCTCGGGGTCGATTACGGTGTCTCGATCACCGACAAGACCAAGCTCGACAGCGCAGCGGATGCGGCCGCGGTCGCAGCCGTGGCGACCGCCAAGGCCTACATCGCCGCCAACCAGGGCCAATCCAACCTCACCGCCAAGGCGATCGCGGCGGGCATCACCCAGGCCACCAACGTCTTCAACGTCAACGCAGGAAAAGTTCCTTACGCCACCTACACGCTCCAGACGCCGCAGCTGGTATCGAGCGGCCAGACCCTGACCTCGACGATCGTCTACACGGCCACCGTGACGAACAACTTCGGGCGGATCTTCCGCACGCCGACGACGACCCTCGCCAACACCGTGACCGCCTCGACCGATCTCCCGAGCTACCTCGACTTCTACCTGATGGTGGACGTCTCGGGCTCGATGGGGTTGCCGACCTCGGTCAATGACATGAACCGGCTCGCCGGCATGAACGTCGAGTCGGCGATGACCGACTCCAAGCAGGGTTGCATGTTCGCCTGCCACTTCCCCGGAGCGAACGGATGGAACAAGGCTGTGAACGCCAGCCCACAGATCCAATTACGCTCGGATTCGGTCAACAACGCCGTCTGTCTGCTGCTCCAGCGCGCCGGCAACCAGATCGTCCCGAACCAGTATCGGGTCGGCATCTATCCGTTCATCAACCAGTTGGCGACGCTCTCGCCGCTCTCCGGCAACCTCGCCAGCGCGAGCACCGCGGCCGATTGCGCCAAGACCTGGCCGATGACGCTTACGAAACTTCTCGACACCAACACCACTCAGCTCTCGGTCAACGTTGACCCGAGCACCGGCACCGGGAGCGGCGGGACGCATTTCGAGGTTGCCCTGCCCCAGATGAAGTCGGCGATCTCGGCTTTCGGTGACGGGTCGTCCACCAGCAACCCCAAACCGTTCGTATTTCTGATCACAGACGGCATGCAGAACGGGCAGCACTACTATATCATGAAGAACGGAAAGTACACCTATCCCGGAAATCCGTCGAAATTTGCTGGGTACTCCAATGCTTGGTGGGATAGTTCTAGCCCTGCTCAGATCGATCCCGCCAACTGCACAGCACTGAAGAATGCCGGTGCAACGATCTCGATTCTCTACATCCCGTACATCACCATCAATTCCCCGGACGATGGGACCTATACGGCTTGGGAGAACAACCGCGTCAATCAGTTCAGCCCGACGCTTTCGACGCCGCTTAAGAGCTGCGCCTCACCGGGCTATTTCTTCACGGCCAGTTCGTCGGACGAGATCAATGCCTCGCTCAGCGCGATGTTCGACCGTGCCGTGCGGATGACCCGCCTGACGCAGTAGGCGGTCGCGCGCCCGCCTTTGCCTGCCGGGGCGGACTAGGCTATCGCGAGCGGATCGAAGGACGGCGCCTCGCGGCGCCCGCCCCGGCGATCCGAGCGCGCGCGAGCCTGCAAGAGAGTCAAGCCACCAGCATGCTGCAGAACATCCGCAACGCCAGCCAGCACTGGCTCGGCAAGATCGTGCTGACGGTGATCTTCACGTTCCTGATCGCGGGCGTCGCGGTCTTCGGCGTGGAGGAGTTCTTCCGCGGCGGCTCCTCGACCGCGGTGGCCACGGTCGGCAAGACGCCGATCACCGCCGAGGCCGTGCGCACCGCCTACCAGAACCAGCTGCAGCGCTACCAGACGCAGATGCGGCGCACGCTGACCCCGGACCAGGCCCGCGCCCTCGGCGTCGACCGGCAGGTGCTGTCGCAGCTCGTCACCGAGGCCTCCCTCGACCAGAAGACCCACGACCTCGGCCTCGCGGTGCCCGACACCTCGGTGATCCGGGCGATTCACGACGAGAAGAGCTTCCAGAACGCGCAAGGCCAGTTCGAGTCGGCGCTGTTCTACCAGACCCTCCAGCGCGCCGGCCTGAACGAGGCGATGTTCGTGCGCGAGCAGCGCGCCGTCATCGCCCGGCTGCAGCTCGCCGAAGCCGTGTCCGCCGACCTGCACGTGCCCGAGGCGATGCGCGGGGCGGTGCACCGCTACGCCACCGAGCGCCGCAAGGCCGCCTACCTGATGCTGCCGCCGTCCGCCGCCGGCGACATCGCGGCGCCGAGCGAGGACGCGCTGAAGGCCTATTACGAGGGCAACCGCGCGGCCTACCGCGCGCCGGAATACCGCGCGGCGACCCTGCTGGTGCTCGACCCGACGGCGATGGCCAAGCCCGACGCCGTCACGGCCGAGGAGGTGCAGAAGGTCTACGACCAGGAGAAGGCGCGGTTCGGCTCTCCCGAGAAGCGCACGATCCAGCAGGTCGTGTTCCCCGACGACGCCGCCGCCGAGGCGGCGCGCAAGGCGATCACGGAGGGCAAGAGCTTCGATGCGGTGGCGCAGGAGCGCGGCGCCGACGGCAAGGACCTGACGCTGGGGACGCTGACGCGGGCCGAGCTGTTCGACCCGGCGGTGGCCGACGCCGCCTTCGGCCTTGAGAAGGACGGCACCAGCCAGCCGGTGAAGGGCCGCTTCGGCACGGTGCTCCTCCACGTCACCGCGATCGAGCCGGCGACGGTGAAGACGCTGGCCGAGGTCGAGCCGGAGATCCGCAAGCAGATCGCCCTGGCGCGCGCCCGCGACGGCGTCGACAAGATCCACGACGCGATCGAGGACCAGCGCGCCGGCGCCAAGCCCCTCGCCGACATCGCGAAGGAGCGCGACCTTCCGATCGTGACGATCCCGGCGGTCAACGCGCAGGGGAAAGACCCGGCGGGCCAGACGGTCTCCGGCATCCCCGATTCCGAGACGACGCTGCCGGCGCTCTACCGCGCCGAGATCGGCGGGGACAACGAGCCGCTGCGGACCAAGGCCGGCGGCTACGTCTGGTACGACGTGACCAAGATCGACCCCGCACACGACAAGCCGCTCGACGAGGTCCGCGACGCGGTCGCCGCCGGCTGGCGCGAGGCCGAGGTGTCGCGCCTGCTCCAGGTCAAGGGCAAGGCGCTTGCCGAACGGCTCGACAAGGGCGAGACCATCGAGGCGCTCGGCATCGAGGTCGGCGTCAACCCGCAGGACGGCGAGGACCTCGCCCGCAACCAGACCAAGGACGCGCTGACCGTGGACGTGGTCAACCGCATCTTCGCCACCGCCGTCGGCAAGGCCGGCTCGGCGGCGTCGGGCGAGTCGCGCGCGGTCTACAAGGTCGAGGCCGCGACGATGCCGGCCTTCGTCGCCGGCAGCCCGGCGGACAAGACGATCGAGGGCAACTTCCGCACGGCGCTCGCCGACGACGTGCTCGGCGAATACATCGCCGAGGTGCAGAAGAACGCCGGTGTCAGCGTCAACCAGGCGGCCCTGCGGCGCGCGATCGGCGGCGAGTCCTGAGGCCGATGGCGGACGCGTCCGACTACGCCGCCTACGAGGCGGCCTACGAGGCCGGACGGCCGGTCCTCCTCGACCTGACGCTGGTGGCCGACCTCGAGACGCCGGTCGCCGCGTTCCTCAAGCTCCGCGCCCGCCATCCCGGTCCCGCCTTCCTGCTCGAATCGGTCGAGGGCGGCGTGGTGCGCGGGCGCTACTCGATGATCGGCCTCGATCCCGACCTCGCCTGGCGCTGCCGCGACGGCCGGGCGGCGCTGGCCCGCGGCGACCTCGCCGACTTCGCCGACGACGACCGGGCGCCCCTCGATTCCCTGCGCGCGCTGATCGCCGAAAGCGCGATCGTGGAGCGCGAGGGGCCCGAGCTACCGCCGATGGCCGCCGGCCTGTTCGGCTATCTCGGCTACGACATGGTTCGCGCCATGGAGCGGCTGCCCGAGCCTAATCCCGACCCGCTCGGCGTGCCCGACGCCATCCTCGTGCGTCCGCGGGTGATGGTGGTGTTCGATTCCGTGCGCGACCTGATCACGGTCGTCTGCCCGGTGCGGCCGGCCGCGGGCGTGACGGCGCGGGCCGCCTACGAGGCGGCGCTCGCCCGCCTCGACCGGATCGCCGAGGCGCTGGAAGGGCCGCTGCCGATCGAGGCGCGGATCGACCTTGCAGCGGTGGCGCATCCCGAGCCGGTCTCGAACACGACGCCGGAGGCCTACCTCGCGATGGTGGCCAAGGCGAAGGAGTACATCGTCGCCGGCGACGTGTTCCAGGTGGTGCTGTCGCAGCGCTTCGAGGCGCCGTTCACCCTGCCCGCGATCGCGCTGTACCGCTCGCTCCGGCGCACGAACCCGGCGCCGTTCCTGTGCTACCTCGACTTCTGCGACTTCCAGGTGGTCTGTTCGAGCCCCGAGATCCTGGTGCGGGTGCGCGACGACAAGGTCACGATCCGCCCGATCGCCGGCACCCGCCCGCGCGGCGCGACGCCGGCCGCGGACCGGGCCCTGGCCGAGGAGCTCCTGGCCGACCCGAAGGAGCGCTCCGAGCACCTGATGCTGCTCGACCTCGGCCGCAACGACGTCGGCCGCGTCGCCAAGCTCGGCACCGTCACGGTCACCGGCTCGTTCTTCCTCGAATACTACAGCCACGTGATGCACATCGTCTCGAACGTCGAGGGCGACCTCGACCCGCGTCACGACACCCTCGCGGCGCTGGCGGCCGGGTTTCCGGCCGGCACGGTCTCGGGCGCGCCGAAGGTGCGGGCGATGGAGATCATCGACGAGCTGGAGCGCGAGAAGCGCGGGCCCTACGGCGGCTGCATCGGCTATTTCGGCGCGCAGGGCGAGATGGACACCTGCATCGTCCTGCGCACCGCAATCGTGAAGGACGGTCGCATGCACGTGCAGGCCGGCGCCGGCATCGTCTACGACTCGAACCCGGCCTCCGAGCAACAGGAATGCGTGAACAAGGCCCGCGCCCTGTTCCGCGCCGCCGAGGACGCGGTGCGTTTCGCGGCCCAGGCGAAGCGCGGGCAGTAGGCCCGGCCGACGCGCAGGCCGCCTCAGGCGAGAGCGCGCAAGCCCGTCCGCAGCATGTCGGCGTCGACGCCGCCGAGCGTCGCCTCGACGGCCGCGTGCGTCGCGCGCCAGACCGGAACCGCGGCCGCGAGGCCTGCGCGGCCGGCCTCGGTCAAGGACAGACGCCGCCCGCGCCCGTCCTCCGGGTCCACCGCCACCGTCGCGAGGCCGCGCCGCTCCAGCACCTTCAGGGCCGCGGTCAGCGTGGTCCGGTCCATGGCGAGGAGGCGCGCCACCGCGGACATCGCGGCGGGCTCAGTCCGGTTCAGCGCCATCAGCAGCGAGAACTGGCCGCTCGTCAGCCCGAGGGGCCGAAGCGCGTCGTCGAACCGGCGGCCGAGCGCGCGGGCGGCCCGTTGCGCGTGCAGGCAGAGGCAGGCGTCGCGGATGTGGGCGGTGGTCGCGAAGGAGACGGCCGTTGACATCAATCGATCTACGTTGATATCAACATAGATCGCAATGCGACAAACCGGCCCGTGCAAAGGATCGAATGGGATGGCGGATCACGCGGGCACCTTCGTCTGGTACGAGCTGACCACCCCCGACGTCGCGGCGGCGCAGGCCTTCTACGGCGCGGTCGCCGGCTGGGCGATCGTCGATGCGGGGATGCCCGGCATCGACTACCGCCTCGCGACGGTCGGCGACGTGCGCATCTGCGGGATGATGGCGTCGGCCGGATGCGAGGCGCCCGCCGGCACGCGGCACGGATGGCTCGGCTATGTCGGCGTCGCCGACGTCGACGCCTCCGCCGAGCGCGTCACGGCGGCCGGCGGGCGCATCACCTTCGCGCCGCGGGACATCCCCGGGGTCGGCCGGTTCTGCATGGCCGCCGACCCGCAGGGCGCGGCCTTCGCGCTCTTCCGCGGCGACGGCCCCTGCCGCCGATGCCGCCGCGGGGCACGCCCGGCCCCTTCGCCTGGCACGAGTTGCACGCCCGCGACTGGGAGCCGGCCTTCGGCTTCTATGCCGGGCTGTTCGGCTGGGAGACATCCATGGCCGTCGACATGGGGCCGATGGGCACCTACCAGGTCTTCGCCCGCAACGGCGTGGACCTCGGCGGCATGATGAGCGCACCGCTTCCGCCGGCCCCGTCCTGGTTGTTCTACATCGCCGTCGAGGCGATCGACGCCGCGGCCGAGCGCGTCGCGGCGACAGGCGGCACGGTCCTGCAGGGTCCTCACCCGGTGCCCGGCGGCGACTGGATCGTCCAGGCCCAGGACCCGCAGGGCACGCCGTTCGCCCTGGTCGGGCCGAAACCGGCGGCCTGATCCGCGACGCGAAGGGGGACGCTCGCGGCGTCTTGACCGACGCGGCCCGCCGGGCCAGATCGTCGGCCATGAGCCCTGCGCCGACGCCCTCCGTCCTCGTCATCGACAACTACGATTCCTTCACCTGGAACCTCGTCCACCTGATCGGCCCGCTCAGCGGCGCGATCGAGGTGGTGCGCAACGACCAGGTGACGGTGGACGAGATCCGCGCGCGCGCGCCCGACGCCCTGGTGCTGTCGCCCGGCCCCTGCACCCCGAACGAGGCCGGCATCTGCCTCGACGCGGTGCGCCAGCTCTCGGGCGAGATCCCGATCTTCGGGGTCTGCCTCGGCCTCCAGGCGATCGGGCAGGCCTTCGGCGGCGACGTGGTGCGGGCGCCCGCGCCGATGCACGGCAAGGTCTCGACCATCCGCCACGGCGCGACGGGCATCTTCCGCGGGCTCAACGACAGCTTCGACGCCACGCGCTACCATTCGCTCGTGGTCGACCGCGCCGGCTGCCCCGAGGCCCTAACCGTGACCGCCGAGGCCGACGGCCTGATCATGGGCCTGGAGCACGCGCACCTGCCGGTGCACGGGGTGCAGTTCCACCCCGAGAGCATCCTCTCGCATCACGGAACGCGCATCCTGCAGAACTTCCTCGACATCGCGACGGCGTGGAACCAGGCGCACGGCCGCGGGCGAAACCCGGCAGGTGACAAGGCCCGCCCCGGCGTGCATTGACGCGGCATCCCGCGAACGCGCCGCCCGTCGAGCCGATGGAATCCTTCAAGCCCCATCTCGCCAAGGTCGCCGCCGGGTTCTCCCTCGACCGGGCCGAGGCTCGCGCGGCCTTCGACGACCTGCTTTCCGGGGAGGTCACCCCGGTCCAGGCCGGGGCCTTCCTCGTCGGCCTCAAGGTCCGCGGCGAGACGCCGGAGGAGATCGTCGGCGCCGTCGAGGCGATGCGCGCCCGCATGGTCCGGGTCGAGGCGCCCCCCGGCAGCGTCGACGTGGTCGGCACCGGCGGCGACCATTCGGGCAGCTACAACGTCTCCACACTGGCCGCGATCCTCACCGCGGCCTGCGGCGTGCCGGTGGCCAAGCACGGCAACCGCGCCGCGACCTCGCGCTCGGGCGCCGCTGACGTTCTGGCGGCGCTCGGCGTCAAGCTCGGCCTCGACCCCGCGGGCCTGAGCCGGTGCCTCACCCAAGCCGGACTGTGCTTCATGTTCGCCCAGACTCACCACGGCGCGATGCGGCACGTGGCGGCGGTGCGCTCGGAATTGCCGGTCCGCACCATCTTCAACCTGCTCGGGCCGCTCTCGAACCCCGCCGGCGTCGAATGCCAGCTCCTGGGCGTCTCGCAGGGCGCCTGGGCCGAGCCGCTGACGCGCGTCCTCGCGGAACTCGGCAGCCGCCGGGTCTGGACCGTCCACGGTTCGGACGGCCTCGACGAGATCACCGTCACCGGCCCGACGCAGGTCGTCGCGCTGGAGGACGGGCGGACCTCGACCTTCGCGATCGACCCGCGCGACGTCGGCCTGCCGCTGCATGATCTCGAGGCGCTCCGCGGCGGCGACCCCGAGCACAATGCGCAGGCGCTCGGCCAGGTGCTTTCGGGCGCGCGCAACGCCTACCGCGACATCGCGGTTCTCAATGCGGGCGCCGCGCTCGTGGTCGCAGGTTCGGCGCATGCCCTCGCCGACGGCGTCGCGCGGGCGCAGGATGCGATCGATTCGGGGGCGGCACGCGCGACGCTGGCCCGCCTCGTCGCGGTCTCGAACGGATAAGGGATACCGATGGCCACCGACGCCCTCGCCGAGCCGCCGCCTCCGACCGAGCCGCCGGCCACCGACCGTTCGAGCGTGCTCGCGCGCATCGAGGCGTACAAGCGCCGCGAGATCGCCGAGGCGAAGCTGCGGGTGCCGCTGGCCAAGCTGGAGACGCGGGCCGCCAAGGCCTCGCCGCCGCGGGGTTTCGCCGACGCGATCCGCGCGCACGTGGCGGAAGGCCGCCCGGCCCTGATCGCCGAGGTGAAGAAGGCATCGCCGTCGAAGGGCCTGATCCGCGCGGATTTCGACCCGGCGACGCTCGCCGCAGCCTACGAGAAGGGCGGGGCCACCTGCCTTTCGGTGCTCACCGACGAGCCCTCGTTCCAGGGCCGGCCCGAATACCTGATCCAGGCGCGCGACGCCTGCGGGCTTCCGGTGCTGCGCAAGGACTTCCTGTTCGAGCCCTACCAGGTCTACGAGGCGCGGGCCTGGGGCGCCGACTGCATCCTGGCGATCATGGCCTGCCTCGACGACGACGAGGCTTTGGCCCTGGTCGAGACCGCGAAGGAACTCGGCATGGACGTGCTGGTCGAGGTCCACGACGCCGCCGAGCTCGCCCGCGCGATCCCCCTCGGCACCGCCTTGATCGGCGTCAACAACCGCAACCTGAAGACCTTCGAGGTCTCGTTCGAGACCGCGATCAAGCTCGGCGCCGCGATCCCGCCCGACCGCATCGCGGTGGCCGAGAGCGGCATCGGCGGACACGACGACGTGGCGCGGCTCGGCCGGCACGGGCTCAACGTGGTCCTCGTCGGCGAGAGCCTGATGCGCCAGCCGGACGTGACGGCGGCGACGCACGCGCTGCTGTTCGGCGGCAAGCCTTTCAACGCCAAGCCCGCGAAGAAGGCGAAGGCGTGAGCGTGGACGAACCTCGCCTCACCCACCTCGACGCCAGCGGCGCGGCCAACATGGTCGACGTCAGCGACAAGCCCGCGACCACCCGCACCGCCCGCGCCGAGGGGCGGGTGGTGATGCTGCCGGCGACCCTCGCGCTGATCCGCGAGGGCGACGCCAAGAAGGGCGACGTGGTCGGCACCGCGCGGCTCGCCGGCATCATGGCGGCCAAGCGCACCCACGAGCTGATCCCGCTCTGCCACCCGCTCCTCCTCACAAAGGTGCGCGTCGAGTGCGAGATCGACGACGCGCTGCCGGGCCTGCGTCTCACCGCGGAGGTCCGCGTACAGGGGCCGACCGGCGTCGAGATGGAGGCGCTCACCGCGGTCTCGGTGGCCTGCCTCACGGTCTACGACATGGTGAAGGCGGCCGACCGCGGCATGCGGATCGAGGGCATCCGCCTGCTCGCCAAGGACGGCGGCCGCTCCGGCGCCTACCGGGCGGAGGACGCGGCGTGATCGGGCGCCAAGTGACCGGGCACGCTAGATGAGCGGACTGATCCCCGTCGCCGAGGCGCTGGCGCGCATCCTCGCGAGCGTTCCCGGCGCGACCGCGGCCGAGGACGTGCCGCTGGCCTCCGCCGCCGGGCGGACGCTGGCGGTCGACGTCGTCGCCACCCGGACGCAGCCGCCCTTCCCCGCCTCCGCCATGGACGGCTACGCCGTGCGCGCCGCCGACGCGACCGAGGGCACGCGCCTGCGCCTCGTCGGCACGAGCGCCGCCGGCCACGGCTTCTCGGGGACGATCGGCCCCGGCGAGACGGTGCGGATCTTCACCGGGGCCCCGGTCCCCGAGGGCGCCGACGGGATCCTGATCCAGGAGAACGCACGCGCCGAAGGCCCGACGATCCACGCTCTCGAAGCGGTGACGCCCCACAGATTCGTCCGCCGCGCCGGCCTCGATTTCTCGGAAGGCGACGTGCTCCTGACGGAGGGAGACACCCTGGACGCGCGCCGCCTGGCCCTCGCCGCCGCGGCAGGCCACGGCCGGGTCGCGGTTCGGCGCAAGCCCCGTGTCGCGATCCTCGCCACCGGCGACGAGTTGGTGCAGCCCGGCGAAATCCCGGCCTGGGACCAGATCGTCGCCTCGAACGCGCTGGCGCTCGCCGCCCTGGTGAACGGCGCCGGCGGCGAGCCGATCGACCTCGGCATCGCCGGCGACACGCTCCCGGCGCTGGAGGCGGCGTTCGCGCGGGCGCGTTCGGTCGAGGCCGACCTGCTGGTGACCCTCGGCGGCGCCTCGGTCGGCGACCACGACCTCGTCCAGACCGCGCTCGCCGCCGAAGGGCTGGAGCTCGGGTTCTGGCGCGTGGCGCTGCGCCCCGGCAAGCCGCTGATGCACGGGCATCTCGGGGACATGCTGGTGATCGGGCTCCCGGGAAACCCGGTCTCCTCCATCGTCTGCGGACTGCTCTTCGTCGTGCCGGCAATCCGTGCGCTGCTCGGCGATCCCCGCGCCGGGGCCGACCGCAGCGAGCCCGCCACCCTCGGCCGGGACCTCGACGCCAACGACGGTCGCCAGGACTACATGCGCGCCGTGCTCGACACCGCCCCCGACCGGCTGCCGGTGGCGCACCCGGAATCGCGCCAGGATTCGTCGATGCTGGCGGTGCTGGGCCGAGCCGAGGCGCTGCTGGTCCGCGCACCGCACGCGCCGGCCGCGCGCGCCGGCGCCCCGTGTCGGATCATCCGCCTCGACCGGGCTTTGATTTAGGTCACCGCGAGGACCGAATGGACTTCCACATCGACCACGTCCACCTGCGCAGCCGCGACGCGGCGGCCGCGGCCGCCTTCTACGTCGACACGCTCGCTGCGCGGGAGATCCGCCGTGAGGGCACGCCGCTCAGTCGGGTCGTGCTCGACCTCGGCGGCCTGAGGGTGTTCATCGAGCAGGCACCGGCCGACCTCGCGCCGCCCGCGACAGCACCGCATCTCGGCATCGAACATATCGGGCTCGGCGTCGCCGACATCGACGCGACGATGGCCGACCTGCGAGCGCGCGGCGTGACGGTGCTCGTCGAGACGACGGTGATGCGGCCGGGCCTGCGGGTCGCCTTCATCGACGGGCCGGACGGCGTCCGCATCGAGATCCTGGAACGCCGCGACGTCTGATACCAGACCTTGATGAGCCCGACTCATCGAGGTCTGGCCCCCGCGACTGCGGGGCGGCGGCAATCCGCCGGACCTCATGGGTCCTGACCCATGAGACTTAGTATGAACGCCGCCTACGGCCGCCCGGTCTGCTTCAGCCGCTCCATCACGGCGTCCGGTGTGGCGTAGGCTTCCTGGCGCACGGCGCTCCAGTAGCGCAGGTCGTCGAGCAGGATCGGCACGCCGGTGGTGGCGCAACGCACGAAGGCGCCGGGCTTCACCACGCGCATCGTGCCGTCGCCGTAGGCGACCACCGCCTCGCCCCCCGCTCCGCGCTCGTACCGGCCCAGCATCGTCGTCCTCGGGTGATGAATTCCTGGCGAGGGTTCTAGAACGTGCCCCCGGCAAGGGAAAGCCGGCGCCGCACCCGCATGCGCCGCCCCGCGCCCCCCTCGACAGCTCACGCCGGGCGATGCCAATGATCGGGGATGCCGCCCTCCCCTCTCGACCTCGCCGCCCTGTTCGACGCCGCCGCCGGGGCACGCGGCCGGGCGCATGCGCCGTACTCGCGCTTCGCGGTCGGCGCAGCGCTCCGCGACGAGCACGGCGCGATCCATGCCGGCTGCAACGTCGAGAACGCGGCCTATCCGGTCGGCACCTGCGCCGAGGCCGGGGCGATCGCCGCGATGATCCTGGCCGGCGGCCGGCGCATCCGCGAAATCCTGGTGCTCGGCGACGGCAGCGGCCTCGTCACGCCCTGCGGCGCCTGCCGTCAGCGCATCCGCGAATTCGCCGCGCCCGCGACGCCGATCCACGCGGCGGGGCCGGAGGGGGTCCGGCGCAGCTTCACCCTCGACGCGCTGCTGCCGGACTCCTTCGGGCCCGAAACGCTCGTCCAGGAGATGCTCGGTGACTGAGGCGGTCGACACGTTGCGCGCGGCGGGCTTTGCCGGCCCCTATGCCTGCGCGATCGTCGCCGGCACCGGGCTCGGCGGCCTCGCCGACGGGCTCGCGGATGCGGTTTCGCGGCCCTATGCCGAGATCCCCGGCTTTCCGGGCGCCGGCGTCAGCGGCCATCGCGGGCGGCTTCATCGCGGTTCGATCGCCGGGCGGCGGGTGCTGGTGTTCGAGGGTCGGGCGCACGCCTACGAGCACGGGAACGCCGCCGCGATGCGCGTGCCGCTCGCCGCCGCGCAGGCCCTCGGCGCCGCCTGCCTGCTACTCACCAACGCCTCCGGCTCGCTGATGCCGGCGGCCGGCCCCGGAAGCCTCGTGCGGCTGTCCGACCACCTCAATCTGTCGGGGATGAACCCGCTCGTCGGCGAGCCGAGCGACGCCCGCTTCGTACCGATGATGCGGGCCTACGACCCAGCCCTGAACGCCCGGCTCGATGCGGCCGCGGCCGCCTGCGGCATCCCCCTGCATGCGGGCGTCTACGCGTGGTTCTCCGGGCCGTCCTTCGAGACCCCGGCCGAGGTGCGGATGGCGGGGCTGCTCGGCGCCGACCTCGTCGGCATGTCGACGGTACCGGAGGTGATCCTCGCCCGCTTCCTCGGCCTGCCGGTCGCCGCGGTCTCGGTGGTGACGAACCGCGCCGCCGGGATCGGCGACGGCGACCCGCATCATGCCGAGACCAAGCAGGCGGCGGCGGCTGCGGCCGGCGACCTCGTCCGGCTGATCCAAAACTTCGTCGCCGGCCTGCCCGGCGGCGATCCTTGAGCCTCACGCCGCCCCGAAAGCGCACGCGCATGCCCGAACCGACCTTGAACTCGGCCTCGACCGCCCGGCGCGCTCTCGCGCTGCTCGACCTGACCGACCTCGGCGACACCTGCACGGCGACGCAGGTCGACGCGCTATGCCGGGACGCCCGCGCGGGCGGGGTCGCTGCGGTCTGCGTCTGGCCGCAATTCGTGCATCAGGCGGCGCGCGTTCTGGCGGGCGGGCCGGTGCGGATCGCCACGGTGATCAACTTCCCGGCGGGCGGCGAGGATGTGGACCGCGCGGTCGAGGACACCGCGGAGGCGCTGCGCGATGGTGCGCACGAGATCGACCTCGTCCTGCCCTACCGGGCGCTCCTGCGCGGCGATGCGGAGGCGGCCCGCCTCATGGTCGAGGCGGTGCGCGAGGCCTGCCCCGGAACCGCGTTGAAGGTGATCCTGGAAACCGGCGAGTTGCAGGCCCGCGAAACCGTCGCCACAGCCAGCCGGCTGGCGCTCGCGGCCGGCGCCGACTTCATCAAGACTTCCACCGGCAAGAGCGCGGTCTCGGCCACGCCGGAGGCGGCCGAGACCATGCTGCACGCGATTCGCGAGGCCGGGCGGGGCGGCCTCAAGGTGTCCGGCGGCCTGCGGACGCTCGCCGACGCCGCGACCTACCTCGCGCTCACAGACCAAGTCATGGGGTCGGGTTGGGCCGGCCCTGGGACGTTCCGGCTCGGCGCCAGCAGCCTGTTCGGCGTGCTGATGGCCGCCCGCGGGGATGCCACCAGTCCGGAGGCGACGCCATGAGGCTTCCGCAGGAGACCATCCGGCGCAAGCGCGACGGGGCGACGCTGGAGCCCGCGGAGATCGCCGACTTCATCGCCGGGCTGACCGACGGGCGCGTCGGCGAAGGCCAGGCGGCGGCCTTCGCGATGGCGGTGTTCTTCCAAGGCATGTCGATCGCCGAACGGGTAGCGCTGACGCAGGCGATGACGCGATCGGGCAGCGTGCTGGCCTGGAACCTGTCCGGCCCGGTCCTCGACAAGCACTCGACGGGCGGCATCGGCGACGCGGTCAGCCTCGTGCTCGCGCCGATGGTGGCGGCCTGCGGCGGCTACGTGCCGATGATCTCCGGGCGCGGCCTCGGCCATACCGGCGGCACGCTCGACAAGCTCGCCATCATCCCCGGCTACGACGCGACGCCCGACCTCGACCGGTTCCGGCGCGTCGTCTCCGAGGTCGGCTGCGCCATCATCGGCCAGACCGCGGACCTCGCGCCGGCAGACCGCCGGCTCTACGCGATCCGCGACGTGACCGGGACGGTGGAATCGCTCGACCTGATCACGGCCTCGATCCTCGCCAAGAAGCTCGCCGCCGGGCTCGACGGCCTCGTCATGGACGTGAAGGTCGGCTCCGGCGCCTTCATGGCCGGGATCGACGCGGCGCGGGCGCTCGCCGACAGCATCGTCGCGGTGGCGAACGGCGCGGGCCTGCGCACCGTCGCGCTGATCACCGACATGGACGCGCCGCTGGCGAGCGCCGCCGGAAACGGCTTGGAGGTCGCCTACGCGGTCGACTACCTCGCCGGGCGCCGCGAGCCGCGATTCCATGCGGTGACCCTGGCGCTCGCCGCAGAGATGCTGGTGGCCGGCGGGCTCGCGCCCGATCTCGACGCGGCGGCCACGAAGCTGGAGGCGAGCCTCGCCTCGGGCCGGGCCGCGGAGACGTTCTCGCGCATGGTCGCCGCGCTCGGCGGCCCCGCCGACCTGATGGAGCATCCCACCAGGCACCTGCCGGCGGCGCCGGTGATCCGGCAGGTGCGGGCGGAGGGCAAAGTCGCGCGGGTCGCGACCCGCGCGATCGGGCTCGCGGTGATCGGCCTCGGCGGCGGCCGTACCCGTCCGGAGGACGGGATCGACGGGCGGGTGGGATTCTCTGAGCTCGCCCGGCCGGGGGATGCGAGCGGGTTGCTCGGGATCGTTCACGCCGCCGACGCGGCGGCGGCGGATCGCGCGGAGGCCGCTTTGCGGGCGGCCTACAGTCTCGGCGAGGCGGCGGCGGAGGGGCCGGCGGTGATCGAGCGGATCGCGCCGAAGCCATGAAGAAGGCCGGTGGCTTTCGCCACCGGCCCGAGCTTACCTACCAACCGCCGCGGCCGTAGCCCCGGCCGTAGCCGTAGCCGCGCCCATGGTGATGGTGATGCCCGAAGCGCGGGCCGCCAAATCCGTGATGACCGCCGAAATGACGGCCGCGCGGCGGGCCGTAGCCGAAGTGGCGGGGGCCGTGGCCGAAATGGCGGTGGCCGTATCCGTAGCCGTACTGCGCCTGCACAACGTCGGCATGAGCTTCGGCAAGCGGGGCCGGTGCGAACGGCGCGGCCTGGGCCGGTGCCGCGAGGGCGAGGCCGCCAGCGAGCGCGAGGGCTGCGAGGGCGAGGCTGGTGCGGGTCGGTGTCGTGGACATCGGCGTTCTCCTGCTGTGCGCCGCGGCTTTCGCCGACGGCGTTGAGCGGAGAGATAGCGGGCCTCACCTGAATGTGACCTGAGGCACGCGCTCAGATTGTGTTCGGGCAGCTTCGATCAGGGCCGGCGGTAGACCCAGACCCGGGCCGGCGGCAGGTTGAGCCAGACCCGGTTCGAGCCGCTGGCGGTGTAGCTGCCCATCGCGCAGCGCGCCGGGATCGGCGGGACGACGGCGTAGGTGAACTGCACGAACGGCGCGCCCGGATGCATCAGGTCGTGGGCGGTGTTGAGCAGGTCGAGGCGCTGCTCCAGCGGCTTGGTGAAGAGCGGCAGGCTGGAGACGGTCGCCGCGGCCGGCCCCGTCATCACCGCGCCGACGCTTCCGCGAATGTCGTAGGCGTCGCCGCGCACCACGGTGACGCCGGGGAAGCGGCGGCGCAGCAGGGTGCAGAAATCGGGGTTGAACTCGATCAGCACGAGGCGCTCGGGCGCGACGCCCCGGCGGATCAGCGCCTCGGTGACGGGACCCGTCCCGGGTCCGATCTCGATCACCTGCCCTGAAACGGCCGGGTCGACGTAGGCCGCCATGGTCCTGGCCAGCATCTTGCCGGACGGCGTGACCGAGCCGGTGACGAGTGGGCGCTCGAGCCAGGACTTGAGGAACCGCGCCTCGTCCTCAAGCGGATCGCGCCGCACCTTCGCGTTCACGGACGAGGTTTTCGCACTGGAACGACGTAGCGGCGGCAAGTCCGGTGTTCCTTCAGGTTGGATCACCGAAAGGCGATCCCGGCAGTGAACGCGACGGTCGGCACTTGTCTTACAGGCAAGGTCGCGCCCGTGCCTAGCACAATGCGATCACACATGCCTGCGCCGATCGAACCGGTCCCGGCCACAGGCTCAACCGGGCCGGCAACGATTTGATCCGGTAGACGCCGTGGGGTCTGCACAGGGTTACGGGCGGGCGGTGCCACCGAACCCGCCGAGGAAGTCGCGCACCTTCGAGAAGAAGCCGGCGGCCTCGGGGTGGTTGTCGTCGGACGCGGTCTGGCCGAACTCCTGCAGCAGTTCGCGCTGGCGCTTGGTCAGGTTCTGCGGCGTCTCGACGAAGACCTGGATGTAGAGGTCGCCGACCTCACGAGCGCGCAGCACCGGCATGCCCTTGCCCTTGATGCGGAATTGCTTGGCCGTCTGAGTGCCGGCCGGGATCCGCACCTGCGTCTGCGAGCCGTCGATCACCGGCACGGTGATCTCGCCGGCGAGCGCCGCCGTCACCATCGAGATCGGGACCCGGCAGAACAGGTCGGCGCCGTCGCGCTGGAAGAAGGCGTGCTGCTTGATCGAGAGGAACACGTAGAGGTCGCCGGCCAGCCCGCCGCGCAAGCCGCTCTCGCCCTCGCCGGCCAAGCGGATGCGCAGGCCGTCGTCGACGCCCGCCGGCACGTTGATGGCCAGCGTCCGCTCGCGGTTGACCCGACCCGCCCCGGCGCAGGCCGCGCAGGGGTCGTCGACGATCTCGCCGCGGCCGTGGCAGTTCGGGCAGGTGCGCTCGATGGCGAAGAAGCCTTGCGCCGCCCGCACCCGGCCGTAGCCGGCGCAGGTCTGGCAGGTGCGCGGCTTGGAGCCGAGCTTCGCGCCTGACCCCGCACAGGTTTCGCAGGTGATCGAGGTCGGGATCTTGATGGTCTCGGCCTTGCCGGTGAAGGCCTCCTCGAGGGTGATCTCCAGGCTGAAGCGCAGGTCCGCCCCACGCTCGCGGCCCGGCGCGCCGCCGCGCCCGCGGGCCTGCTGCTGGCCGCCGCCGCGGCCGTCGCCGAAGAAGTTGTCGAAGATGTCCGACATGAAGTCGCCGAACTCGTTGCCGAATCCGGGGCCGCCCTGGCCGCCGCCCTGTGTGAAGGCCTCGTGGCCGAAGCGGTCGTAGGCGGCGCGCTTCTGCCCGTCCGACAGGCACTGATACGCCTCGTTGATCTCCTTGAACTTGATCTCGGCGTCCTTGTTGCCGGGATTCTTGTCCGGGTGGTAGGTCATCGCGAGCTTGCGGAAGGCGACCTTCATCTCGCCGTCCGACGCGGTCTTGGCGACACCCAAGATCTCGTAATAGTCCCGCTTCGACATGCCTTGCCTCGATAGTGCCTAACCGGCCGTCCGCCTGCCCCCGGCAGTCGGCGCCGTCGTGCCGTCGTCGTGAAGGGTCGTCCCAGTGGCCGGCGGCGTTCCGACCTTCCGGGCCGTCGGCGGCCCCGGAATGAAGGTCGGACGCCGCCGCCGCAAGCGAAAACGGGACCGGATCGCTCCGGCCCCGCTTCAACTCGTGCGCGAAGCTTACGCCCGCTTCTTCTGGTCCTTCTCATCGACCTCCGAGAAGTCGGCGTCGATGACGTCGTCCTTCTTGGCCTCGGCCCCGGCGGTCGCCTCCGGCCCACCCTCGGGCGTCTGGCTGGCCGCATACATCGCCTCGCCGAGCTTCATCGAGGCCTGCATCAGGTCCGTCGTGCGGGCCTTGATGGTCTCGACGTCCTCGCCCTCGAGCGCAGTCTTGAGCGCGGTCATCGCGGTCTCGATGCCGCCCTTGTCGGCCTCCGAGACCTTGTCGCCGTACTCCTTCACCGACTTCTCGGTCGCGTGGACCAGACTCTCGCCCTGGTTCTTCACCTCGACGAGCTCGCGGCGCTTCTTGTCCGCGTCGGCGTTGGCCTCGGCGTCCTTGACCATCTTCTCGATGTCGGCGTCCGACAGGCCGCCTGAGGCCTGGATGCGGATCTGGTGCTCCTTGTTCGTCGCCTTGTCCTTGGCCGTCACGTTGACGATGCCGTTGGCGTCGATGTCGAAGGTCACCTCGATCTGCGGCATGCCGCGCGGAGCCGGCGGAATGCCCATCAGGTCGAACTGGCCGAGCAGCTTGTTGTCGGCCGCCATCTCGCGCTCACCCTGGAAGACCCGGATGGTGACCGCGTTCTGGTTGTCCTCGGCCGTCGAGAAGGTCTGGCTCTTCTTGGTCGGGATCGTGGTGTTGCGGTCGATGAGCCGCGTGAACACGCCGCCCAGCGTCTCGATGCCGAGCGAGAGCGGGGTCACGTCGAGGAGCAGCACGTCTTTGACGTCGCCCTGGAGCACGCCGGCCTGGACCGCGGCGCCGATGGCCACGACCTCGTCCGGATTCACGCCCTTGTGCGGCTCCTTGCCGAAGAACGACTTCACCACTTCCTGGATCTTCGGCATGCGGATCATGCCGCCGACGAGCACGACCTCGTCGATCTCGGACGCGGAGACGCCGGCATCCTTGAGCGCCTTGCGGCAGGGTTCGATCGTGCGCTGCACCAGGTCGTCGACGAGGGACTCGAACTTGGCGCGGCTGAGCTTGAGCGCGAGATGCTTCGGCCCGGTGGCGTCGGCGGTGATGTAGGGCAGGTTGATCTCGGTCTGCGTCGCCGAGGACAGCTCGATCTTCGCCTTCTCGGCGGCTTCCTTGAGGCGCTGAAGGGCGAGCTTGTCCTTGGTCAGGTCGATGCCCTGCTCCTTCTTGAACTCGGCGGTCAGGTACTCGACCACGCGGTTGTCGAAGTCCTCGCCCCCGAGGAAGGTGTCGCCGTTGGTCGACTTCACCTCGAACACGCCGTCGCCGATCTCGAGGATCGACACGTCGAAGGTGCCGCCGCCGAGGTCGTAGACCGCGATGGTGCCGGCCTTCTTCTTGTCGAGGCCGTAGGCGAGCGCGGCCGCGGTCGGCTCGTTGATGATGCGCAGCACCTCGAGGCCGGCGATCCTGCCGGCATCCTTGGTCGCCTGGCGCTGGGCGTCGTTGAAGTAGGCGGGCACCGTGATGACGGCCTGCGTCACCGGCTGACCGAGATGAGCCTCCGCGGTCTCCTTCATCTTCTGCAGCGTGAAGGCGGAGATCTGCGAGGGCGAGTACTTCTTGCCGTCGGCCTCGACCCAGGCGTCGCCGTTGTCGCCGCGGGCGATCGTGTAGGGCACGAAACCCTTGTCCTTTTGCGTCATCGGATCGTCGTAGGTGCGTCCGACGAGGCGCTTGATGGCGAAGAAGGTGCGGTCGGGGTTGGTGACAGCCTGGCGCTTGGCCGGCTGACCGACGAGGCGCTCGCCGTCGTCGGTGAAGGCGACGATGGACGGCGTGGTGCGGGCGCCTTCCGCGTTCTCGATGACCTTGGGCTGCGAGCCCTCCATCACGGCGACGCACGAATTGGTGGTGCCGAGGTCGATGCCGATGACTTTACCCATGGTGGGATCCCTTATGTTGGTTGCGATCAAGCAGACCGCCGAGCCCCGAAGCAGCTCGGCCCATGGCGGTGTGGTGCTGGAAGATGTGGAGACGGAACCGGGGCCGGAACAGGGGCCGCGAACGGCTCCGATCCCACGCTTAATCCCGCGTCTCGCCGGATATAAGAAGGGCGATGCAGGCTCGCAAGGCAAAGCCGCCTCCGAGATGCGCGATCGCGCCAAGTGCTTGCTCCGTCACGCGGAACGCGGCCGGCCGATCGGTTTTGAAGCTGTTTCGCCCGTGCATTGCATCGCTATGGTGCCGACTCGCCTCCAGGACTTGCTCGAACGCCGTCCCGCCGGCCTGCATTTTGTTGCGCCTCGGCCACGCCTCCGCCACCGAAGCCGTGTTAACGCTTCGTAAAGAGCGTCCAGCATGGTGCGAGGCCGGCATCGCGCGGGCCACCTGCCGCCGTACCGAAAGACCCGATGCGTCCGACCCGCAGCCCCGTCATCCCGTTTCTCGCGGCTCCCTGCTTCGCGCTCGCGGCCCTGATGCCCGGCGAAGCCTCGGCCCAAAACTTCTTCGAGGAGCTGTTCGGGATCGGCCGCGCAGCAAAACCTCCTGTGCCGCCGCGCGGGGTCCCGGCGGGTCCGCCCGCCGCACCGATCCCCGGCACGCCGCTTCCCGACGATCCCGCGGCCTCCGTGCCCGAGGCACCGCGCCCGGTTGTCCCCTCGCGCCCCGTGGTGCTGAAGGCCCCATCGGAAGATGGGCTGGTCGGCCAGGAGCTGATGCTCAACGGCTTGAGCGGCAGCCTCAAGCTCGAGCGCGCCGGCTCGGGTTTGTCCGCGCGGATCACGCTGCCGGGCACCAAAGTCTCGCAGCCGACGGAGACCTGCAAGGTGCCGCTCGGCGGCGGAGGCACAATCACCCTGACCCCGGAGGGCCGGCCGGAAGGTGTGCCCCGTTATGAGGCGGCGGCCGCGGAGTGCCCGTTGCGGTTCGACGTGACGGAAGGCGGCGTGCTGGTATCGAGCCTCGGGCCGACGCCGGTCTGCACGTTCTCCGCCCAGGATTGCGCAACCACCCCCGTCGGCCTGTGGGGACCGGCCGCGGCCACCCTGATCCCCCGCTCCTCCGAGTTCGATTCAGCCCGGGGCGTCGCCGATAAGGCGGTGCGCGAGAACTACAAGCTGATGACCCAGCGGGCGCGGCGCGAGGACGTCCGCCCGATCGTGACGGAGCAAGCCGCGTTCTCGTCGGACCGCGAGCAGCTCTGCCGCACCTATGCACGCGAAGGCGCCCACGGCTTCTGCCATCTCCGGGTCACCGAGAACCGCGCCCTCGCCCTGGCGACGCGCCTCGGCGTCAACGTCACCGCGGCCACCGCACCCGCCGCGCCTCCTCGCCCACGGCGGAAGCCGCCCGTAGAAGGCATGAACCCGGACGGCGGCCCTGCCGCCTTACCCCAGGGCGAATAGACCGTCTTCATCGCTGGCGGGAAGTGAGAAGCCCCCTCCGCTGCTCTACTCGGGACAGGGGGCCTTGCATCATCGAGATAGTAGAAGAGGCAAGGCTTAGTACTACTGTGTCATAAATCTTTGTTGGCAGCAGGGACATCGTTGCAGGGTTCGCGCGAGTGTTTGTGCCAGCTTCAGGCGCAAGGTCGCGATGGAGTCAGGCACGTGTCGCTCGGGCCGGATCGGGG
>NZ_VRUT01000270.1:0-3598 GCF_008039465.1 Methylobacterium sp. WL120
TTTTTTCCAGCCCCACCCCGCCATCCCCAAGCAGCGTTCGCCCGTGGGCTCGGAGCTGTGGATAAGCGCCCGAGCCCGTGCTCGCCGGCCCCGAACGGCGCGCCCTGGGCGGCGGCGATCCGTTCGAGGACCGCCTCGGTCCGGGGATCGCGCGGGGGGGCTGCGGCGCGCGGCGCCGGGATCTCGTTCCGGTCGGACAATCGGGGTCGTGCTTTCGATGGGGGCCGGCGCGAGCCGTAGCACGGCCAGGCGCCCGGCGCCGACCCAGCCAGTGCGCGGCGTTTGCCGCACGCAGCTGAGCGGACCCTTTCGCGCCGACGAAGGGTTCTTCCTCGAGGATCGCGAAGGTTGGAGTTTCGAGGATGACGGATTCGGTGCAGCTCGATCCCTACGAGGGGCCGGCCGGCGGCTGGGGGTCGGCGAAGTCGCTCACCGAGATCCTCCTGCGCGAGCAGATCCCCGTCACCGGCGGCCTGATGCTGCGCCACCAGAACAAGCCCGGCGGCTTCATGTGCGTCAGCTGCGCCTGGGCCAAGCCCGGCAAGCCGGCGGTGTTCGAGTATTGCGAGAACGGCGCCAAGGCGACCGCCTGGGAGGTGACGCGCAAGCGCATCGGCGCCGAGTTCTTCGCCGCCCACACGGTCACCGAACTCACCGGCTGGCGCGACTACGACCTGGAGGAGCTCGGGCGCCTCACCGTACCCCTGCGCTGGGATGCGGCGAGCGACCGCTACCTGCCGGTCTCGTGGGATGCCGCCTTCGCGGAGATCGGCGCCGAGTTGAAGGCGCTCGATCCGAAGGCGGCTGTGTTCTACGCCTCCGGCCGCGCCTCGCTCGAAACGTCGTACATGTACGGCCTGCTGGCGCGGCTGCACGGCAGCAACAACCTGCCCGACTCGTCGAACATGTGCCACGAATCGACCTCCGTGGCGCTTCCAGAAAGCATCGGCTCGCCGGTCGGCACGGTGCTGCTTGAGGCGTTCGAGCACACCGACTGCATCCTGTTCTTCGGGCAGAACCCCGGCTCGAACGCGCCGCGGATGCTGCATCCGCTTCAGGAGGCGAGCCGCCGCGGTGTCCCGATCATCACCTTCAACCCGTTCCGCGAGCGCGGGCTGGAGCGCTTCACCAACCCGCAGGCGCCACTCGAAATGCTGACGAAGTCCGAGACGCGGATCTCGTCGCAGTACCTGCAGGTCAAGGCCGGCGGCGATTTCGGGGCGATCTACGGGATCTGCAAGGCGCTGCTGGCGCTCGACGACGCGGCGATCGCGAGCGGCGCCGAGCGCGTGCTCGACACCGCCTTCATCGCCGAGCACACCCACGGCTTCGAGGCGTTCGCAGCCTCGGTCCGCGAAAAGTCCTGGGACGAGCTGGAGCGGCGCTCGGGCCTGACCCGCAAGGCGCTGGAGCAGACGGCGGCGACCTACGCCAAGGCGAAGGCGACGATCGGCGTCTACGGCATGGGGCTGACCCAGCACCGCATGGGCGTCGAGACCGTGCAGGCCCTGGTCAACCTGCTCTTGATGCGCGGCAACATCGGCAAGCGCGGCGCCGGCATCTGCCCGGTCCGCGGGCATTCCAACGTCCAGGGGCAGCGCACGGTCGGCATCACCGAGAAGCCGGAGTTGGTGCCGAACGACAAGCTGCGCGAGCTCTACGCCTTCGAGCCGCCGATGGAGAAGGGTCTCAACACCGTCGAGGCCTGCGAGGGTATCCTCGACGGTTCGGTGAAGGCGTTCGTGGCGCTCGGCGGCAACTTCATCCGCGCGGTGCCGGAGACCGCGCTGATGGAGGAAGCCTGGAAGACGCTTCGCCTGACCGTCCAGATTTCGACGAAGCTCAACCGCAATCACCTGATCCACGGCGAGGTCGCCTACATCCTGCCCTGCCTCGGCCGAATCGAGATCGACGAGCAGGCCGGCGGGCGGCAGGCGGTGTCGATGGAGGATTCGACCGCCTGCATCCATGGCTCGAAGGGCTATGCCGAGCCGGCCGGACCCGAGCTGCTGTCCGAACCGCGCATCGTCGCCGGGATCGCCAAGGCGACGCTGACGCCGAACCCGCGGATCGACTGGGATCGCTGGGGCGGCGACTACGCCAGCGTTCGCGACGCGATCGAGGCGACCTATCCCGACCAGTTCAAGGACTTCAACGCGCGGATGTGGACGCCCGGCGGCTTCCGCCGGCCGATTCCGGCCGCCGACCGCACATGGAAGACCGATACCGGCAAGGCGAACTTCGTCACGCCGCGCAGCTTGTCGGCCGACCTTGACACCGAGCAGGCCGACCCCGAGGTGATGCGGCTCATCACCATGCGGTCGAACGACCAGTTCAACACCACGATCTACGGCTACGACGACCGATTCCGCGGCGTGAAGGGCACGCGGATGGTGCTGTTCATGAACCGCGACGACATCGCCCGCCTCGGCCTGCGCGACGCGCAGACCGTTCACCTCGTCGGCGCGACGGACGACAAGGTGGTACGGCGGGTCGAGGGCTTCCGGGTGCTGGCCTACGACATCCCGACGGGCTGCGTCGGCGGCTACTACCCCGAGTGCAACCCGCTGATCCCGCTCTGGCACCATGCCGAGCGCAGCAAGGTGCCCGCGGCGAAATCCGTGCCCGTGCGGATCGAGGCCGCTGCGGCCTGATCCTAATCCCGCTGGGCCGGCGCGCCGAATGCGTGTCGCCGGCCCGAAAGTCTCAGCCTTCCGCGTGCATCTCCGGCGCCATGTAGGGCCGGCCCTCGGCGGTCAGCGCGCGGTCGACCGCCTCGATCGCGACGAGGATCCGGGTCAAATCCTCGGCCATCGACACCGGCGCAAGGTCGATGCCGGAGAGGCGCTTGGCCATGGCGTTGCGCTGCCGCGCCAGAACCGTGCGGGCACGGTGGAGGTCTTGGATCTCGTCGGTCGTCATGGCGTGGCGTCCCCCTTGGCCCGGAACCGTCCCGGGCGGGCAGCAAAAAGCCCCGCGACCGTATCGGTCGCGGGGCTTCTCGTCATATCGGCCTCGAAACGCTTACGGGCAGGAGTGCCGCGCGCCGTCGTTGCCGAGGTAGGTCTGCGAGCGCACGTCGTAGGAGCGGAAGCGCTGGATGCAGTAGCTCACCGATTCCTGCGGGCCGGGCGCCACCTCGGTCTGCACCTCCGTGTAGGCCGGAGCGTAGCCGTAGCCGGCCGGCGCGTAACCGCCGTAGTAGTTGTCGTCGTAGCCGTAGCCGCCGTAGCCATAACCGAGGCCGCCGCCGATCAGAGCGCCGGTGGCGAGGCCGAGCCCGAGGCCGGCCGCGCCGTAGCCGAGGCCACGACCGTAGCCGCCGCGGTACCCGCGACCATAGCCGGCGCCGTAGCCCCGGCCGATCCCGCGGTTGGCGAAGCCGCCGTTGCCGACGAAGCCGCCACGGTTGGCAAACCCACCACCGACGCCACGGTTGGCGAACCCACCGCCGAAGCCACGGTTTGCGAAGCCGCCGCCCACGCCGCGGCCGGCGAAGCCTGCCCCGCCGATGCCGCGACCGCCGCCGAAGCCGCCGCCACCAAAGCCGCGGCCACCGCCGAAGCTGCCGCCGCCGATGCCATGGCCGCCACCGAAG
>NZ_VRUT01000271.1:0-3530 GCF_008039465.1 Methylobacterium sp. WL120
GGCCTGGCGCTTGCGCAGGGCGTCGAGGGCCGCGCTCGCGGCGTCGCGGTCGGCGGCGAGCTTCTGCGCCGCCTGCTCGGCCTGCCCCCGCTCGGACGCCACGCGGTCGCGCTGGGCCTGGGCCTCGGCGAGGTCCTTGCGGAGGCCGGTGAGGGCCTCGCGCGCCTGCTGGGCGTCGCGGTCGGCCTGCGCGATCTCGGAGGTCAGCCGGTCCTTGCCGGCGGTCAGGTCGGCGACCGCCTGCTCGGTGCCCGTGCGCTGGCCGACCACCTGCCCGGTCGCGGCGCGCGCCTCAGCCAGCTCCTTCTGGGCCGCGGCCGCGGCCTCGCGGGCGGTCTGCTGGCGCTCCTCGGCCTTGGCGAGGTCGGCCGTCTTGGCGGTCGCCTCCTGCATCATGGTCGCGAGGTCGGCGCGGAGCTTGGCCTCCTGCACCCGGGCGTCCTCGAGGCGGCCCCCGACCTCGGCGAGGTCCTGGGCGCGGTCGGCGGCCGCCTTCTCGGCGGCGGCGACGGCCTCGCGCAGGGGCGTCAGCTTTCCCTCGGCCTGGGCGGTCTGGGCTTGCAGGTCGGCGAGCTTCTGCGACGCGGCGTCGGCGGACTTGCGCGCCTCGGACGCCTTGGCCTCGGCGGCCTGCTGCTCCTTGGCCAGCGCCTCGGCACGCGATTTGGCCTGCTCCGCGGCCTGCGTCGCCTGCTGGTCCTGCTGCCGGGCGGTCGCGATCTTGGCCTGAAGTGCGCTCAAGGTGCCGGCCGTCGAAACCTGCCGGTCGAGGTCGGCGCGCAGCGCCGTCTGCTGGGTCTGCAGCTCCGCGATGCGGTGGTCGCGGGCGCCGCGCTGGCGCGCCCCGGCGATGGAGGCGACTACGAGCCAGACCAGCAGCACCGCGGCGACGACCGCAAGGCTGAACGGGAGGGGACGGCGCAGTTCCGAGCGATAGTCGATGGCCATGGGCGTCTCGCGATGTCGAAGGAGGGGTTGCGAAGGGAAGGCGAAGAGAAGAGGCGAAGAGAAGGGGCGAAGGAAAAGCGGAGTCCGGCGCGTCGGCGCGCCGGTCGTGGCTCGGTCCGGCGTCAGGCCGGCGTCAGGCCGGCCTGGCGTTCGGCTGCGTCGAGGGATCAGCTTGGCTCGTCGGGCATCCTGTTTCCCGGTTCGATGCCGGACGCGGGCGTCCGAGGTTCCGCAATCAACCCACCGCGTCGGATGCGGCGCCCATCGAGGTCATGCGCTGGTGGAGGTCATGCGCCCGGCGAGGTCCGGCTCCTCGACCGGCGGCTCCCCGGCGGCGATGGTCCGCTTGACCGTCGAGCGGGCCGCATCGATGGCGATGGCCGCCGCCGACATGGTCCTGGCTTCCGTCGGCCGCTCGAGCGCATGCTTGGCGATGTCGCCGGCCAGGTCGTCGATCTCGCGGGCGAGGATCTCCAGGCGTCGCGCGGGCGCGCCGTCCTGGGCCTCGCGGCGGATCTCCAGCAGCCGGTCGGTGGCCTCCTCGACGCGCTCGCGCCGGATGCGCGACAGGCGCTGCCCGACCCACGCCACCGCCGAGCCGATGCCGCCGCCGAGGAACGCGACGAGGTAGATCCAGGTCTCGTAGCGCTCGATGAAGCTCTGCTGCTCGCGCTCGAAATAGTCGACCGCGCCCGGATGGATCGGGAGCCGCGCGCTGGTGGCGGCCGCGGTGCTGTCGTAGCTCGGCGCCTGCAGGTAGTCCGCGGCCGGGGCCACGTTCGCCATGCCGCTGCGCAGCTCGAACAGGTGCTGGGTCACGTCGGCGGCCACCGCGCGGGACAGGTTCGCACGCGCCATCAGCCGGTAGGAGGCGCCGACGGTGACCACGTCCTCGGCGGGGACCTGCGGGCTGCCGCCGAAGGTCTCGGCGGGCATGGTGACCGCCTGGAGCCGCGGCAGGCGGGCGACGATGGCGGCGGCGTTCGCGACCGCGACGAAGGCGACCTTCCGGTTCTTGCTGACGCCCTGCACGATGCCGATGATGCGTTGCGCCGCCGGGGCCGTCGGCGAGATCACGGAGATCACCGCGTCCACACGCCGCCGGGCGAAGGCCGAGGTCAGGTCGGCCTCGGGCATCTCCACCAGGGCGACGTGGCGGGGCGGCACCGGCCCCTCGGGATCGTGGTCGAGCAGCGTCAGGCCGTAATGCTCGACCATCGCCTTGATCAGGTCCTGGTCCGCGTCGCGGTGGGCGAGGATGGCGAGGCGCTTGCGGTCGAGATCCGGGAAACTCTTCAAGCCCGACGCCTCGGGCGAGGCGATGATCATCGCCTGGTCGCGCAGGATCGCCAGCGTCAGGCCGTTGTCGGGGAGGTCGACGTCGGGGCGCACCACCGCGAGGTCGGCCCGGCCGTCCTGGAGCGCCGCCGCGCTGTCGCGCACGTCATCGAAGGCCAGGATCTTGAGGCGGATCTCCTTGTGCCGCCGGGCGAGCGCGTCGGCGTAGGCTCGGATCACGGCCGGCTCCGTGCCGTCGCTGGGCGCCACGGCGATGGTCAGCACCGTGGCGCGCGACACCCAGTAGGCCGCCGCCGCCCCGAGCCCGAGCACCACCGCGAGGGCGAGGAACGCGAATTCGCGGCGCAGCGCCAAGGCGGCGACGCTCATCGGTGGCGACTTGGGCGGCAAGGTTGCCGAGAACTCGGGCGGACGACCAGCACCTTCGACCGCCCTCCCTGCCGCGTGGATCACGCCGGCCCGAAACAAGCACCGCCCGAAGACGGTTCCAGCGAAAGCAGGACGGCTGCCCGTGCATCCCCTCGCCCCGCGTGCGGGGAGAGGGCTTTGCCGACCTCGTCGTCGGCAAAGCGAGGCGGCAGCCGACGGTGAGGGGGCGCGAACGGAGGAGCCTCATCCGTCGGCACCCCCTCACCGCCGCTTCGGCTTCGCCTCCGCTTCCCGGCTGCACGACGGGGTGCAGCCGGGCCTCTCCCCGCCCGGGGGGAGAGGGGGAACCCGCGGGTCGTCCGAGGCCGTGGCCGGCTGCGTGGATACGATAGCGGCCGAGGGACTGTCGTGACGGATGTTCGCCGTTTGTAGCCCACGCGATCACGCGAGGACGACGCATGCTTCGCCGCGCTTTACCAAATAAAGTTTCATCAAAATGATACGTCTGCATCATTGAGTGGACCTGGCGCGTACATATCTCTCGGTCATCGCCAGACCCTTGAAGGTCATCCCTCCAAGGTGATGGCGGAAGACTTTCCAAGTTGTGTCGGACCCGATGAGACCCCCGCTCGGGTCCGGCATGGCCGCAGGGCCGGGCTTGCCGCCTTCGGTGCACGCTCGGCCCGTAGGCCGTCCCGACCAGCTCGCAGGAAAGATCCCAAGAGTGGCCAACCCCGGCATGCCCGTGGCCTGCCCCCATTCGGTGGCCCAGGTTCGAAGTTAGTGCATTGTCGGTCGCGTGACGATGGCGGAGTGGGCGACCGGCGCTGAACCGCTGGGTTCAGGTGGCCATATGACAACCTGTGGCGCAGGCGGCTGGTAGCCGAGTGACGAGTGCGGCCGGATGGTGTTGT
>NZ_VRUT01000272.1:0-3514 GCF_008039465.1 Methylobacterium sp. WL120
AGTCGGGCTTGCCCGACTTGGGCACACAAGGTGCGGATCTCGGGCAAGCCCGAGATCCTTAGGGGGGAGCGAAGAAACCCGAGCCAGGAGGAACCCACGCCATGATGCACGGAGACATCTCGTCCAGCGCCGACAGCGTCGGCGTCGCGGTGGTGAACTACAAGATGCCGCGCCTCCACACGAAGGCGGAGGTGCTGGAGAACGCCAAGAAGATCGGCGACATGATCGTCGGCATGAAGGCCGGCCTGCCGGGTCTCGACCTGGTGATCTTCCCCGAATACTCGACCCACGGGATCATGTACGACGCGGGGGAGATGTACGAGACCGCCTCGACCGTGCCCGGCGCCGAGACCGAGATCTTCGCCGACGCCTGCCGCAGGGCCAAGGTCTGGGGCGTGTTCTCGCTCACCGGCGAGCGCCACGAGGAGCATCCGAACAAGGCGCCCTACAACACCCTGATCCTGATGAACGACCAGGGCGAGATCGTGCAGAAGTACCGCAAGATCATGCCCTGGACGCCGATCGAGGGCTGGTATCCGGGCGACCGCACCTACGTCTCGGAGGGGCCGAAGGGCCTGATGATCAGCCTGATCATCTGCGACGACGGCAACTACCCCGAGATCTGGCGCGATTGCGCCATGCGCGGGGCGGAACTCATCATCCGCTGCCAGGGATACATGTACCCGGCGAAAGAGCAGCAGATCCTGATGTCGAAGGCGATGGCCTTCGCCAACAACACCTACGTCGCGGTGGCCAACGCCGCCGGCTTCGACGGAGTCTACAGCTACTTCGGCCACTCGGCGATCGTCGGCTTCGACGGGCGCACGCTCGGCGAGTGCGGCGAGGAGGAGATGGGCATCCAGTACGCGGCGCTTTCGAAATTCCTGATTCGCGATTTCCGCGCCCACGGGCAGTCGGAAAACCACCTCTTCAAGCTGCTCCACCGCGGCTACACCGGGATGATCAACTCCAAGGAGAATCGGCACGGGCTGTCGGAATGCCCCTACGACTTCTACCGCCGCTGGATCGAGGACCCCGACGCCACCCGCGACGCGGTGCGCGCCATCACCCGCCAGGGCGTCGGCACCGAGGAATGCCCGATCGACGGCATCCCCTTCGTCGGCAAGGGCGAAGGGCCGCCGGACCCGCGCTGAAATCGGCTCCGACGCAACGCCGCGCCGGCCCCGGATCGGGTCTGCGCGGCCACTTCCATGACACGACGACGTCTGATCGGAACGGCCCAAGGCCCGACACGTTGACCGGCGCTTGTCTTGCGCACATCAGGTCGAACCAGGGGCGGATCGGGTAGATCATGAACGGTGAGTCGAAGCCGGCCGGTGCGGGCGGTCAGGACAGCAGGCCGGGCGCGCACGGTGTCAGTGCGGAGTTCCGGCGCTTCGCCGACGACGTCCCGCTGATGATGTGGCGCTCGGACCATCGCGGCCACGCGATCCATCACAACGAGTGCTGGCTCCAGTTCACCGGCCGGCCGCTGGAGGAAGAACTCGGCGTCGGCTGGCGCACGGGCCTGCATCCGGACGACTTCGAGCGGCACGCGCGCATCGTCTCCGAGGCGTTCACCGCGCGCGAGCCCTTCACCGTCGAGTTCCGCCTGCGTCGTCACGATGGGGCCTATCGCTGGCTGCTCGACACCGCCCGGCCGCTGACCGAGGACGGCGAGTTCCGCGGCTATCTCGGCTCCTGCTTCGACATCACCGACCGCAAGCATGCCGAGGTACATATCGAGGAGGCGCTGCAGGAGAAGGAGACCCTGCTCGCCGAGGTCTACCACCGCGTCCGCAACAACCTGCAGGTCATGGTTAGCCTGATCGGCCTCTACGGCCGCGCGGCGCCGGAGCCCTGTCGCGGCAGCTTCGAGGCGCTGGGCCAGCGGGTGCGGGCGATCGCGCTGGTGCAGCAGCACCTGCACGAGGCGCCCCACATCGCCTCGATCGACCTGCGCGACTACCTGCATCGGCTCGCCTCCGGCCTCGGCCAGCTCCGCCGCGCCGGGCGCATCGGCGTCCACCTCGGCGGCGCCGGCACCAGCCTCGTCGAGCCGCGCACCGCCAACGCGCTCGGGATGATCGTCGCCGAGATCGTGGCCGAGTGCCTCGACGCCACCGCCGAGAGCGTCGCCTGCGCCATCGCCATCGACATCGACGCCGCCCCCGGCGCGCCGGTGCGCCTCTCGATCACCTCCGGCGCCGGCGACCAGGCTGAATCCGGCCGGCCCAACATTCCGAAGCTCGGGCCACGGTTGATCGCGGCCTATGCGGCTCAGGCCGAGATCGCCGTCACCGGGGTGGCGACGGCCGAGGACCCGCTGCGGCTGCAGCTGCCGGAGGCGCGGGTCGACGGCCCGGCCTGAAGGGCGCCGCGGGATTCGCTTCGGCCGGGGTGGCGACCTATATCTTGGACGACCCCCGCGCCCCCGACAGAACACCGGCCGAGCATGCTGCCTCCGATCGAGACCATCGTCGAGAACTTCGAATTCATCGACGACTGGGAAGAGCGCTACCGCTACCTGATCGAGCTCGGGCGCACCTTGCCGCCGGCCGACTCCGCCCTGCATGCGGAGTCGAACAAGGTGCTGGGCTGCGCCAGCCAAGTGTGGATCGACCTGAACGTCGATGCGTCCGCCGACGTGCCGCGCCTTCACCTGCGGGGCGACAGCGACGCCCACATCGTGCGCGGCCTCGTCGCGCTGATGGTCGCGCTGTTCGACGGCAAGACCCCGCGCGAGGCGGCAGACACCGACGCCTTCGCGCTCTACACCAAGTTGGGCCTCGGCGAGCACCTCACCCCGCAGCGCTCCAACGGCGTCCGCGCCATGGCCGACCGCATTCACCGCGACGCGGTCCGCCTCGCCGCCTGAGCGGGCGACCGCCTCACGCCCGGTCGCGCCACAGCCGCATGCGGGCATGGTCCGGGCCTATGGCCTCGCGCTGCAGGCCGTAATGCTCGGCCAGCCGCCCGAGGGCGATCTTGGCGACCACCTTGGCGGAGCGGGCCGGCCAGCGGCGTTCCTCCTCGATCCGCTCCAGCCCCTTCACGTGGCCGCACAGGTCGATCAACAGGCCCGACAGATCGTGGCCGACCGCATCCATCGCGCGGTCCACCCGGGCGCGCGCCGCCATCATCGTGTCGGAGGCGCCGGCGGCGTCGCGCGGCCCCGAGCCGTCGACGCGGATCGCCGTCCAGTCGATGCCCATCCGCGGCATCAGCATGCCCGTGGTGATGTCGCGGCGCAGGCGCTCGCCGGCCTCGAACGACGCCCGGTCGAGAAGCGGCGCCCCGTCGCGGCCGCGCCGCCGCACCATCCAGGCGATCGGGCTCTCCGCCGCGTCGCGCAGGCGCCTCTCCGTTCCCTCGCCCTCGACTACGAGGTCGAGATTCTGCCCGCGGAAGGCTTCGCCGGCCGGCGCGTCGCCACGCCGGAGGCGCGCCCGGCCGGCGATCGACAGCACGATCCGCCCGCGCGGGCCGGGTTCGCGCAGGGCGAGGTCGGCGG
>NZ_VRUT01000273.1:0-3491 GCF_008039465.1 Methylobacterium sp. WL120
GAACATCCACTTGGCGTAGCTTGGCGACGATCTCTTCAGCCGTATGCTTCTTCCGTCCCATGAAAACATCCTCCACATGGCTCGAAGCCATACCTCAGGGAGGACCACTTTTCAGGAGGCAGGCCAGTTTGAGTGCCATCCGCATCATTGATCGTATCGATATCTACTATCGATCCAATCTGTTTGATGCATGTTGCAGTGCGATGCATGTTCCCTCCCGAAGCGGGGCGAAGCCCCTGGAAAAACCCTGAGGGATCACGACTATGTCCATGCGTGCGTTTGCTCTTAGCGCTCTCGCCTTCACCACCTTCGCTGGTGCAGCAATAGCAGATGAGCGGACCAATCTCACCCCGCCGCTCTACCGTGAGCAGGCTCGTGCAACGGCGAACGTCCGGGCTGTCTCTGATCTGACCACCACGCCGTCCCTCACCAAGGCGAGTTCCGTTGTCTCACGGGCTGAGGTCGAGACGACGGGATCGGTGCGGTAAGAGCGAGCGCACCGCCAGCCGCGGTGCTAGCGGATCGGAGGACGCGTCGTCGGCATCAGCGCGCCCCGACCATGTTGAGCAGTGCCACGCCGGCAGCCGCAACGACGTTGCCCGAGCCGCCCCAGGGGAGGGCCGCGAACGGGATCACGACACGCTCGGCCGTCACGACCGGCAACAGGATCTCCGGCGCCTCTGCCTCGCGGTCCTCGTCGTTCCCGCGCAGCCATACGACCTGACTATGGCTCCGTTGGCCTGGGTCGCATTCGTCAAGAGCCGGCCCACGCACTTCCGGGCGCTGCCGAATTGCAGAAGCTCCCGCAATCATGATCGACCGCCATCGCACTGCCCCTCCATGGGGCTGAGCACACCGCGACCGTTCAAGCCCTTCGTACATGGAAGAGGCGCCCCCCGGCGCCCCTCCTCATTACGGAAGGATGTGTTGCACTGAATGACACCAATCTGCTTGACTTCCATGTTGCATCGGATGATGCATGTATTACCGAGCGCAACACGGGCGGAGCAATGAACCAGTTCCGGGACAAGGTGACAGAATCGGTTCACAGGAGCATTTGCCCGAAGCGGTTCCCCGCCGACCTGTTCAAGGCTGCCCGGCGCAGGATCGCAGCCGTCGTTGCCGCGAAGGCCCTGGACGACCTGAAAGCACCACCGTCCAACAAGCTCCACCCGTTGAAGGGGGATCGTGCCGGGCAACATGCCATCGCCGTCAATGACCAGTTCCGCATCTGCTTCGTGTGGACCGAGGCAGGCGCGAGGCAGATCGAGTTCACCGATTATCACTGAGGGCGCACGCGCCCTTCCCCTGAAACCGCTGGTTGGGACCGGGCGGCATGACCAACACCATCGAGAGCATCGCAGACGTGCGGCAGGCCTTTGAGGCCGCAACGGAGTTAGAGACGCTTCCGCCGCTCCACCCCGGTGAGATCCTGCGTGAGGAGTTCATGGTCCCGCTCGGCCTCAGTGCGGGCGCGGTTGCCAAGGCGCTCGGCCTCCCCCGCTCCCGCATCGAGCGCGTCGTGCGGGAGGAGATCGGGATCAGCACCGACACCGCGCTTCGGCTGGCTCGGTACTTCCGGACCTCGCACGAGTTCTGGGCCAACCTTCAAGCTCGGTTTGAGAGCGAGACCCTGCTTGCCGAGATCGGCGCCGAACTGGCCGGCATTGAGCCGGTGCCCCAGGAGGCACAGGCAGCATGATGGGCTTGTCGCAAACGTGAATGCGCCCTCGTTCACGGATCGTTAGCCATCCCTGACCAGCTTGCCGCCTCCGCCCTGGAGCCGGCCCATGATCCTGTCTGCCATCGCTGCCAAGCTGAAGCAGCGCGCCAAGGCCGACTTCAAAGGCCGGCACTACGAGGCGGCGCTCATCGTGCAGGCCGTCGCCTGGTATCTGCGCTACCCGCTCAGTTATCGCGACATCGAGGAGCTGTTCCTGGAGCGTGGCCTGGAGGTTGATCACAGCACCCTGAACCGCTGGGTGCTGGCCTACGCGCCGATGATCGAGAAGCGGCTGCGGACCTTCCGCAAGGCGCATTGCGGCTCGGTCCGCATCGACGAAACGTACATCAAGGTGCGCGGTGAGTGGCGCTACCTCTACCGGGCCGTCGACAAGCACGGCAGTCCGGTCGACTTCCTGCTGACCGCAAACCGGGATCTCGACGCGGCCAAGCGGTTCTTCCGCAAGATGCTGCAGGATCAACCGCTGTTGGCCCCGGACCGGATCGGTACGGATGGGGCCGGCACCTATCCGCCGGCCATCGCCGAGAGCCGAAAAGAGGGACTGCTGCCCGGCAAACCCACCCACTACGTCACCAAGCACCTGCAGCAAGGGATCGAGGGCGATCACTTCCGGGTGAAGCGGTCGATGCCGCGGGTGGGTGGTTTCCGCTCGTTCAACACGGCGCGCCGCACGATCCAAGGCTTCGAGGCCATGCTCTGGCTGCGCAAGGGCTTCGGCTTCGTCGGCGCATGGACGGTGCGCGAACAGAACCAGCTACTCGCGTTCTGCTTCGGGCTTCCCCAGGCGAACAAAGCGTGAAAGCGGGACGGCAGAGGTCGTTCCGCGTCTCAGATCCGATTTTGCGACACGCCCAGCGCAACGAGCTTGGGCACATTCGGCCGGAGCTGATCGGCCACCCGTCGCCATTGCTGACGTGCCGCATCAGCGTCGTCCTGGGCAAACGCGGTGACGATGAAGGCCAAGACGACGCGGCGGCCCGAGCGACCCGGATGAGCGAGGACGTTGCGCATGAAGTGCACGCGACAGCGTTGCCAGATGGCATTCATTACCTTGGCCAACGAGGCCTTGATGCCCTCGTACGCGTCCGAGATCACGAGTTTGACTCTGCGCAGACCGCGCCGGGCGAGCTTGCGCAGGAAGTCCGTCCAGAACGTCTCGGCCTCAGACGGACCCCCGTCCATGCCGAGCACTTCACCACGGCCGCCACTGTTGACACCGACCGCCACGATCACCGCCACCGAGACGATCCGGCCGTCCTGGCGCACCTTCACGTACGTGGCGTCGATCTAGAGATAGGGCCACTCACCCTCGATGGGGCGGTCGAGGAATGCACCGACGCGTTCGTCGATCGTAAGCGCTGTTTTCAGGCCACGGCTTTGAGGGCTGGCATGGCTGGGTAGGCCCATGGCAGCAGGTCGTCGAGACGGCGCTGCGGGTGGCCCTCGACGATGCGGGTGACGACGTCGGTGAGGTAGGCGTGCGGCTCGACGCCGACGAGCTTGCAGGTTTCGATCAGCGAGGCGATCACCGCCCAGTGCTCGCCGCCGCCGTCCGAGCCGGCGAACAGGGCATTCTTGCGGTTCAGCGCCAGGGGCCGGATCGCGCGCTCGACGACGTTTGAATCGATCTCGACCCGGCCGTCGTCGAGGAACAGGCTCAAGCCGGCCCAGCGCGAGAGGGCGTAGCGGATCGCATCGGCGAGCTTGCTCTTGCGGCTGACCAGGCCGAGCTTCTCGCGCAGCCACG
>NZ_VRUT01000274.1:0-3435 GCF_008039465.1 Methylobacterium sp. WL120
GTTCGGGCGCGGGTTGGCCTGGCGCTGGTGGCGCTGCAGCGTCCACACCTCGATGGTCGCCGGCTCCTCGGCGACGGCGTCGGCGAGCAGTTCGGACGCGGCCTCGGCGGGAATTTCCTCGCCGGCGGGTGCGGCTGAACCCTCGTCGGCGGTCTGAAGTACGTCGGTCGAAGCCGACGCCGTGGAAGCCGCGTCGTTCGTCGGCGTGTCGGCGTGCTCGGAAGCGGTCGCCTCGACGCCCGCATCCTCCTTCGCCGGCTCGACGGCGGCGTCCTCGGCGGGCGCTTCGTCCGGCGCGGCTTCCGCAACGGGCTCCTCGGCGGCGGGCGCCGCCTCGGGCTCTGGCGTTGCCTCGGGAGCGGGGACGGCCTCTCCGGCCTCCGCCTCGTGCGCGTTCGGCTCGGCCGGTTCCGAGACGGCGTCCGAGGTCGCCGCCTCGGCGGCCGCAGCCTCGGCGGGGCCGGTCTCGCCGGCTTCAGCTTCCGACGTGGCCTCGGGAGTCGCCTCGGTCGCACCGTCCGTCGCGCGTGCGACGGGCTGGACCGGCGTCGTCGGGGCGGCGGGCAGCAGCGGCACGGTGATCGCCGGGCCGGGCCGGGTCTCGGCGCTGTATCCGAGCGAGGTCAGGATCGAGGCGAAATCCTCGCCCGAGCAGCCGACCAGCGAGGTCATGCCGACGGTGGCGACGAACCCGTCCTTGTCGGCGGCGCCGGGGGGCGGCGCGCCCGGCGTGGTGCCGGGGCGGTAGGAGACGGCGGGACGGATCAGGTCGGCCAGCCGCTCGAGGATGTCGACGCGCACCGCGCGCTCGCCGCAGACGCGGAAACCCGCGGCGCGGTAGAGGCCCTTGGCGATCTCGGGATCGACCTTGATCGAGGTGCGGCCGGAGCCGGCGAGGTGGCCGATCTCGTCGAGGCCGCGCTGCTCCAGTCCGCCGTTCTGCAGGGCCCAGAGCTGGGCGGCGAGCGTCCGCGGCGCCGGCTTCAGCAGGGCCGGCAGGAACAGGTGGTAGGCGCCGAAGCGGACGCCGTGGCGGCGCAGCGCCCCGCGGCCGTCCTGGTCCAGCGTCCGCATCTCCTGCGCCACGCGGGCGCGCTCCAGCACGCCGAGCGCCTCGACGACCTGGAAGCCGATGCCCTTGGCGAGCCCGGTGAGGTCGGCGGCGGTCTCGATCTCGATCAGCGGCCCGAGCAGGCGCGTCACGTGCGCCATCAGCCAGGCGTCGAGCCGCGCCACCACCTTCTCGCGGGCCGGGCCGGCAAGCGCGTCGTCGGCGAGGAGCCGGATCTGGGGGACGAAGATCTTGTCGCCGGGCGCCAGCTTGGCCACCGGCGCGCCGGTCCAGCGGATCACGCCGTCGTGGCTCAGCACCAGCGAGGCGTCGGCGGCGGCGGAGAACCGCTCGGCGCGCGACTCGATCTCGCCGGCGAGCCCCTTCTCGGCGGCGCTGCGCAGCGTCTTGGCCTCGTGGCCTTCGGCGCTGGCATCGGGCACGAATAGGAAGCCGTGGAGGTGGCCGACATGTTGACCCTCGACGGTCACGTCACCGTCGGGGGTAATCTGGGCTTCGAGCATCGTGTTCTCTCTCAGGCGCCGCATCAGGACGCTGGTGCGCCGATCGACGAAGCGGCTCGCGAGGCGTTCGTGCAGGGCGTCGGACAGCCTGTCCTCTACCCGACGCGTCTCGCCCTGCCAATGTTCCGGATCGCGAAGCCAGTCGGGGCGGTTGGCGACGAAGGTCCAGGTGCGTCCGTGGGCGATGCGGCGGGACAGGGTCTCGATGTCGCCGTCGGTGCGGTCGATCATCGCCACCTGCTCGGCGAACCAGGTGTCGGGGATGCGCCCGGCCATGCCCTTCATCAGGAAGCGGTAGAGCTCGGCCACGAGGTCGGCATGCACCTGGGGGTGGACCTTGCGGTAATCCGGCACCCCGCAGACGTCCCAGAGGCGGCGCACCGCGGACGCGCCGCTCGCCATGGCACGGAAGTCGTCCTCCTTCATCAGGATCTCGAGGGCCTGCTGGTCCTCGCCCATCGGCGCCCGCGTCAGGCCGGGCTCGCTCGGGTGCACGTCGAGGCTCGCCTGCAACGCGTCGAGCGAGCGGAAGTCGAGGTCGGGGTTGCGCCATTGCAGGATGCGCAGGGGATCGAAATCGTGGTTCTCCAGCCGCTCGATCATCTCGGGCTCGAACGGGCGGCAGCGCCCGGTGGAGCCGAAGGTGCCGTCCGAGAGGTGGCGGCCGGCGCGTCCGGCGATCTGCCCGAGCTCGGCCGGCGTCAGCTTGCGGAAGCGGGTGCCGTCGTACTTCCAGGTGGCGGCGAAGGCGACGTGGTCGACGTCGAGGTTGAGGCCCATGCCGACGGCGTCGGTGGCGACGAGGTAGTCGACGTCGCCCGACTGGTAGAGCTCGACCTGCGCGTTGCGGGTGCGGGGCGAGAGCGCGCCGAGCACGACCGCCGCGCCGCCGCGCTGGCGCCGGATCAGCTCGGCGATGGCGTAGACCTCCTCGGCCGAGAACGCGACGATCGCGGTGCGCCGCGGCATCCGCCCGAGCTTCTTCTCGCCGGCATAGGTCAGCGTCGAGAGGCGCGGGCGCGTCGTGGTGTGGACGTTGGGGATCAGCGACTGCACCAGCGGCAGGATCGTCGAGGAGCCGATCAGCAGGGTCTCCTCGCGGCCGCGCTGGTTCAGCAGGCGATCGGTGAAGACGTGGCCGCGATCCATGTCGGCCGAGAGCTGGATCTCGTCGATCGCCACGAAGGCCACGTCGAGGTCGCGCGGCATCGCCTCGATGGTGGAGATCCAGTAGCGCGGCCGGTCCGGCTTGATCTTCTCCTCGCCGGTGACGAGGGCGACCTTGTCGACCCCGACGCGGGCGACGACCCGGAGGTAGACCTCGCGGGCGAGCAGCCGCAGCGGCAGGCCGATCATCCCGGTGGGATGGGCCAGCATCCGCTCGATCGCCAGGTGCGTCTTGCCGGTGTTGGTCGGCCCCAGAACCGCCGTGACGCCGCGCGCGCGGGACGAGGGCGGGAGGGAGCGGCGGTGCTGGAGGATCGGAGCCATCCCTTCGGCGCTGTGTGCCGCGCGAGCCGTCGAGGCACCGCATGGCGACGCGTCCCGCCCCGGGGGGACGAGGCGTCAGTCGGCCGACGGCCTGCGCCGGAACGAGCGATCATATGGGGCGGGCGCCCGCTCTCCGCCAAGGCCGTAGGCCGATCCGTCGCGATCGGGGATGCCGTAGAGCTCGATCCGCGTCGACGGCCGCCCCGTCTCGATGTCGGCGCAGAGCGTGTCCGGCACGGCGGTGAGCGGCCCGCGGCGGCGGCCGCGCCCCTCCGTCACCTCGGCCGAGGAGTAGGCGTTTCCGCCGCAGGCGCTGGCGCCGGCCTCGAGCGGTTCGGCCGCGACCGGGCGCAGGGGGGCGAGCAGGGC
>NZ_VRUT01000275.1:0-3398 GCF_008039465.1 Methylobacterium sp. WL120
CCGCCGAGGCCGCGGCCGGCGCCGCCGACCCGGCCCTGTTCCAGGCGGCGCTCCGCGCCTACGAGACCGGACGCGACCTCGACCCGGAGGACACGCTCGGCACCCTCGTCCACCTGGCGCGGATCGCCGGCGACGCCGCGCTGCCGGTGCTGTCGCCGGCCTACCTGCGCGCGCTGTTCGACGGCTATGCCGGCCGCTTCGAGCGCCACCTCGTCGAGGGGCTGGGCTATTGCGGCCCCGCGCTGCTCTGCGCGGCGCTCGACGCCTACGATGGATCGTGGGAACTGCCGCGGGGCTCCTTCTCCCAGGGGGAGAACGGTGGGATGAGGGGCGTGACCTCTCCGGACAGTTCTCATCCCTCGCCCCAACCCTCTCCCGCACGGGAGAGGGAGCCGGGCGGCGCCCCCCGCTACGGCCACGCGATCGACCTCGGCTGCGGCACCGGCCTGATGGGCGCGGCGCTCGGCGCCCGCGTCGGGACGCTCACCGGGGTCGATATCGCGCCGGCGATGCTGGCGCTCGCCCGGCGCAAGGGCCTCTATGCGCGCCTCGTCGAGGCCGGGATCGAGGACTTCCTCGCGGGCGAGCCTGCGGCCTCCGCCGACCTCTGCGTGGCGGCCGACGTGTTCATCTATCTCGGGCCGCTCGCGACGGTGCTGTCCGGCATGACGCGGGTGCTGCGCCCGGGCGGGCGCGCCGCCTTCACCGTGCAATCGCACGACGGCGACAGCGTCGTGCTCGGGCCGGACGGCCGCTACGCCCACGCCGACGCCTACCTCGCGGCGGCCGCCGAGGCCGCGGGCTTCGGCGACCTCGCGATCCGTTCAGCCGTGGTCCGGCGCGAGAACGGCGCGGACGTTCCCGGACGCACCGTGATCGCAGTCAAACGCAGTGCGAGCACGGGAGTGGAGGCCGCTTAATCCCGGCGCCGGAGAGCGAGGTGAGGAATATCACCCTGCCGGCCGTGCATGGTTGAACCTTGGCCGTGCTCGGCTCTTTATAGCCGTCGATCCCACCGCCGCCCGCTCGACCCCCCTGCGCCCTCACGGGAGAAGCGGGCGCGACCCACCACGTTTCGAGGCCCTACATGGTGAACGAGAAGACCGCCCCCGGGGACCCGCCGGACAAGGCCTTCCCGGCGAGCGCGGCGACCCGCATCCCCTTCGCGATCGTGCTGGCGTTCCTGGCCGGCGCCACGGACTCGATCGGCTTCCTCGAGTTCTCGCAGCTGTTCATGTCGTTCATGTCCGGCAACACCACGCGCTTTGGCGTGGCGGTGGCGAACGCGGACTGGGAGAACACCCTGCGCGTCGTCACGGTGCTGCTGGTCTTCTGCTTCGGCGCCTTCCTCGGCACCTTGATCGCCGCCTGGGTCGGCCGCTGGCGGCTCTCGGTGCTGCTGACGATCGAGGCCGCCTTGCTGGCGCTCGGACTGCTGATGCCGTGGGGCACCTTCGCCTTCCCGCTGCACGCCTATCCGATCGTCCTGGCGCTCGGCCTGCAGAACGCGATCCTCCAGGACGAGGGCGGCCGCAGCATCGCGCTCACCTACGTCACGGGCGCGGTGGTCCGCTTCGGCACCGGCATGGCCAACCTGATCCTCGGGACGGTGGCCTCGTCGTTCTGGATCCAGGCGCCGCTCTGGGCCGGCCTGTCGTCGGGCGCGGTGGTCGGCGGCCTGCTGCAGATCCGCTACGGCGAGAGCGCCTTCCTGTTCCCGGCGGCGCTCGCGGCCTTGCTCGCCTTCATCGCCGTGGTCCTGACGATCGCCAAGCCCGGCAGCGAGCTGGTGGCCGGCTCCTCGCCGGCGCCGGACGCGAGCCCCGACGCGAAGGCGATCGACGCGATCCACTGACCGCGGAGTCGGGACATCCCCTCCTCCGAACAGGCGATCCTGTTCCCTATTTCGCTGCGGACACCGATGACCCGCGGGTTCCCCCTCTCCCCGCGTGCGGGGAGAGGCCCGGCTGCACCCCGTCGTGCAGACGGGTAGCGGAGGCGAAGCCGAAGCGAGGGTGAGGTCGGCAGAGCCCTCTCCCCGCGTGCGGGGCGAGGGGATGCGCGTCACGCGAGCAGCCGGACGCGGGGATGCGTGAGTCCTGTCGCTTCTGCGGGGGCGGGAGGAGGCGTGTTCAATCCACCGGCGCGCCACGCAGGCGCTTGGTCGCGCCGCGCTGGGTCTTGGCTTCGAGCCGCCGCTTCTTCGAGGCCAGCGTCGGGCGCGTCGCACGGCGCGGAACCGGCGGCACCGCGGCCTCGGCGACGAGCTTGGCCAGCCGCTCGCGGGCGTCGGCGCGGTTGCGCTCCTGCGTGCGGAACTGCTGCGCGCTGATCACCAGCACGCCGTCGGCCGTGAGCCGCCGCCCGGCGAGCCGCATCAGGCGCACCGCGACCGCGTTCGGCAGGGCGGCCGAGCGGCGCACGTCGAAGCGCAGCTGCACCGCCGTCGAGAGCTTGTTGACGTTCTGGCCGCCGGGGCCCGAGGCCCGCACGAAGGTCTCGTGCAGCTCGGCCTCGTCGATGGCGATCTGAGGCGTGCAGACCAGGGCCACGGCCCCCTCCCCTTCCGGCTCAGCCGGCTTCCGAGGGCGTCCGCGCCTTCACGGCCAGCGCGTGCAGCCCGCGGGCGAACGCCTCGGCCAGCAGCGCGTTGACGACGCGGTGGCGGTCGACGCGGCTCTTCCCTTCGAAGGCGTCCGAGACCACATCCACGCGGAAGTGCGTCTCACCCCCCGGCCGCGCGCCGGAATGGCCCGCATGGAGGTGGGATTCGTCCACCACGTCGAGGCGGGCCGGCGCGAGTTCCGCCGCCAGCTTGGCCTCGATCCAGTCCCGCAGCGTCGCCGTTCCGGTCATCCGTCCATCCCTCGTGTTACGTCGCAGCCGCGTCACCTGGCGGCCGGGTCGTCAAGCCCGTTCGCCCGCATGCGTCATCAGGCCCGGCGCCCTTGTGTCTCGGGTCCACCCCCTCATAATCGCCCCGTCATGGATCTCAACTCGCCCCTCTTCGACAGCATCCGCATCCGGCGCACCTGCGACGAGCCCAAGACGGCCGGCGGCAAGACCGCGGCCGGCAAGAACTCGGCCGGCAAGACTGCGAGCGGCAAGCCCGCGGGCACCTGCGAGGCCGAGGGCTGCGCCCATGCCGGCCTGTTCCGCGCGCCCAAGGGGCGCCGCGCCGAGGGGCAGTACTGGAACTTCTGCATCGACCACGTGAAGGCCTACAACGCGACGTACAACTACTTCGACGGCATGAACGACGACGCCGTCCAGGCCTTCCAGAAGGACGCGATCATCGGCCACCGCCCGACCTGGGCGATGGGCGTGAACCGCCCGGCCGCCGCGAAGGCCGCCGACGCGCCGACGCGCGACTGGGCCTACGTCGACCCGCTCGGCGT
>NZ_VRUT01000276.1:0-3337 GCF_008039465.1 Methylobacterium sp. WL120
CCCCCGTCCAGGCCGCCGGCACCGACCTCGACGACCTCAAGCGCCAGATGCTGGCGATGCAGGAACGCCTCGAGGCGCTGGCGAAGAAGTAGGGCCAAAGAACTCCACGCCCGTCTTCCCTCCCCCCTCTGCGGGGGAGGGTGGGCCTCGCGTCAAGGAGGGTCGGGAGAGGAGAGCGCTATGTCGGGAGAGGTCGCTCCCCTCTCCCGACCCGCTTCGTGGGCCACCCTCCCCCGCAGAAGGGGAGGGAAGTCGTGGCGCCTGCCCCGATAAAAGGTTGACGAACCGTTAACGTCGGCCCCACCCTTGCAGCGCCGGTCCGGGTTGGGCCGGGGGATGCGGGCGATGATGCAGATCGGGACATTCGGGCGTGTCGGCACGGTACGGGCGACCGTGCGGCCGCAGGCGCCGGGGTCCGAGTCGCAATCTTCCGAACCGCAAGAAGCCTCCGGATCGAATGTGTCCGCGCCCACCCGCGCCCTGGTGGCGATCGCCGGGGGCCGGGACGAGGCAGCCCAGGACGCGCCAACGCCAAAAGCCCGCGGCGGCACGCGGCCGCTCGCAGGCTTTCTGACTCAGGTGATCGTGGCGTCCGATCCGACCCTGCGGCCGTCGCGGCTGGAGCGCACCGGGATCGCGGCCGCGCGCTACGCCGAGACGGCGCGGCTCACGGCCTGATTCCCAAGGCTACTCAGGCTTCGGTCGACTTGACCGTGAGCACCTGGCGGCCGCGATACATGCCGGTCTTCAGGTCGATGTGGTGGGGGCGGCGCAGCTCGCCCGAATCCTTGTCCGTCACGTAGGTCGGCGCCTTGAGGGCGTCGGCCGAGCGGCGCATGCCGCGACGGGAGGGGGAGGTTTTGCGCTTCGGAACGGCCATGACGGGAAATCCTTGCGGTCTGGCGCCAAAGCGGCGCCCGGGCGTCTCCCGGCCGGGATCGCCTCGCGCACCGCTCGATACGGAGATTCGAAGGCGCGCTTATAGCGGGGGCGCCGGGGCGTGGCTAGGGGGCGCGTGCGACCAAGCTGCCGGACACGCTCGATGTTGGACTTTGGTCCAAGATCGCGGCCGAGCAAGACAGTGGCAGGCGCCGACGGCACCGGGCGCGTGCTAGCTGAGACTTGACAGTTCTGCCGTGATGGCCTGCGGTGGGCGGGGTGCCATGGCGACGGCCCGAAGGCGTCGCCGCGACGGGAAAGTCCGCCGCGTCCAGAATTCTTTGAACCTTTTTTCCTCCACGACCCGTTAAGCTTGCGGCCGACCCGCCCGCTCGCCTCCAAGCACGACGGTTCGCCTTCTGGACTTCCTAAAAAGGTGCCCTCGCGGCACCGGCCGACGCCGCACGGTGGATGCGGTCCGCGCCCTGAGAGAGATCACGATCGATGGAATCGTCCGATGCGTGGCGCCAGACCGGCGGCCTCGACACCGAGCAGGGCAAGGGCGACCCGTTCGCTGCCGCCGTCCGCGCCACGCGGATGGCGATGATCATCACCGATCCGCGCCTGCCCGACAACCCGATCGTCTTCGCCAACGACGCGTTCCTGCGGATGACGGGCTACGAGCGCGGCGAGGTCATGGGCCGCAACTGCCGCTTCCTGCAGGGCGCCAACACCGATCGCGGCGCGGTCGCGCTCATCCGCGAGGCGGTGACGGCGGGGCGCGACATCGCCATCGACATCCTGAACTACCGCAAGGACGGCGCCCCGTTCTGGAACGCGCTGTACCTCAGCCCGGTGACGAACGAGGGCGGCGAGGTGCCCTACTTCTTCGCCTCGCAGCTCGACGTGACCGACCGCGTCGACGCCCACCTGAAGGTCGAGCAGGAGAAGGCCCATTTCGAGGCCGAGGTGGCCAAGCGCACCCAGGACCTGAGCCAGTCCCTGGCGACGCAGACCATGTTGGTCCACGAGGTCGATCACCGGGTCAAGAACAACCTCCAGATGATCGCCGCCCTGCTCGCCATGCAGACCAAGGCCATCACCGACCCGTCGGCGCGCGCGGCGATGGAGATGATGCTGACGCGGGTCGAGGCGCTGGGCATCGTGCATCGGCGGCTCTACCAGTCGAACGATGTCGAGCGCTTCGACGTCGCCGAGTTCGCCCGCGACCTCTCCACCGACCTGGTGCGGGGCTCGGGCCGCGACGGCATCCGCCTGCACCTCGACCTCGAGGCGGTGGAGGTGCCGGTCTCGAAGGCGCCGCCGGTGGCGCTGATGATGAACGAGCTCATCACCAACGCGCTCAAGCACGCCTTCCCCGGCGATCGCCCCGGCCGGCTCTCGGTGACGGTCGCACCGGACGGGAAGTACTTCGCCATCAGAATCGCCGACGACGGCGTCGGCATGCCCGTGGAGGTGATGAAGAAACGCTCCTTCGGCAAGCGCCTGATCGGCACCCTGTGCCGCCAGCTCAACGCCAGCATCGCGTGGCAATCCAACGAGCCGGGGACCACGGTCAACATTCGCCTGCCGCGCGAGATGCCAGACAGTTCGGAGACGCCGTGAGCGACCCGCTGCGGATCCTGGTCGTGGAGGATGAGGCCCTCATCCTGATGCAGATCGAGATGATGCTCGAGGAGGCCGGGCACAGCGTGGTCGGCACCGCGATGACGGCGGCCGAGGCCATCGCCCAGATCGAGGCCTGTCGGCCCGAGCTGGTGCTGATCGACCTGCGCCTTGCAGACGGCTCTTCCGGCCTCGAGGTGGCGCAGGCGATCCGTGAGCGCGACGGCATCACCGCCGCCTTCATGACCGCCAACGCGCGCCAGCTCTCCGAGGAGATGGAGGGCGCGACCGCGGTGATCGCAAAACCCTTCAGCGAGGCGGTGCTGGAAGACGCGCTCGCCTACCTCAAGGCCTGCGTGCGCCGTCCGCCGCCGAGCGAGCCGGTGCCGAACGGCATGCGGATCTCGGCCGAATGCCTCGCGCGCTTCGACGCCATGCGGCACTGAGCGTCCGACCCGGATCGAGAACCGAACCGGGAACGGAGTGCGCGCGACCGGACTTGGAACCCAATCGGACTAGGAACCCAATCGGACTCGGAACCCAATCGGACTCGGAACCCAATCGGACTTGGAACCCTATCGGACTTGGAACCCAATCGGACTTGGAACCGGCGACTGGGGCGGCGTGCCGCAGCGTTAAGCCGCGGTTCAACCGCTCCGGCTCACACCACGCTCCGTCGGCGCCGGGTACCGGGCCGCCGTCCCTTCGGGAGGACCACCATGGCCACGTCGTTCCTGCGCACCTTCGCACTCCTGTCCTGCCTGGCCGCCGCGCCGGCGCTGGCGCAGAGCCCCGCCCCCGCGACCCCGACCAAGCCGGGAGCGATGGCGCC
>NZ_VRUT01000277.1:0-3277 GCF_008039465.1 Methylobacterium sp. WL120
GCCAACACATCCCCTCAACACGACACTCGATCACCCTGGCGCGGGGTGGAGCAGCCCGGTAGCTCGTCAGGCTCATAACCTGAAGGTCACAGGTTCAAATCCTGTCCCCGCAACCAAACCTCATATCCCACATAAGCCGGCTCGCCCAACGCGAGCCGGCTTTTTCGTGCGCACTGGAATCCTTGAGCCCATGCGGACCCTGCGTGTCATCGGAATCGGCACCGGCGACCCGGAGCACCTCACCCTTCAGGCCGTGCAGGCGCTGGCCGACGTCGACGTCGTGTTCGTCCTCGACAAAGGGGCCGACACGGACGACCTCGTCGCCCTCCGCAGCACGATCTGCGCCCGGCACATCCGGGACGACTATCGCCTGGTCGTGGCGCAGGACCCACCACGCGAGCGCCGGCCTGCGGATTACGCGGCCACGGTCGAGGCCTGGCACGCAGCCCGCGCCGACCTCCTAGGCGGCCTGATCGCGGCGAATCTCGGGGCAGGGGAGGTCGGCGCCTTCCTGGTCTGGGGCGATCCGGCGCTCTACGACAGCACCCTGCGCATCTTGGAGCGCATCCTCGCCCGCGACGCGGGCGCCTTCGCCTACACGGTGATTCCCGGTATCTCCAGCGTGCAGATGCTGGCCGCCGCCCACCGCATCCCGCTGAACCGGATCGGCGGCGCCGTCCACATCACCACCGGACGGGCGATCGCCGACGGCCTGCCGGAGGGCGTCGGCAGCGTGGTGGTGATGCTCGACGCCGACCCGCGCTTCGACCACCTCGATCCGGACCTGACAATCCATTGGGGGGCCTATCTCGGCTCGCCGGACCAGCTCCTGATCGCCGGCCGGCTCGGCACGGTCGGCCCGGAAATCCGCCTCCAGCGCGCCGCCGCGCGCTCGCGCCACGGCTGGATCATGGACGTCTACCTGCTGCAGGCGCCCTGATCCGGGGCGGGCGCGGCGAACGGGCCACGGACGCGTCCGCCTGCGTGCGTTAGAGCCAGCCCATGCTAACCTTGCGACCCTACCAGCGTGCCAGCCTCGACGCGCTTGCCGCCGCCTGGAGCGGGGCAGGGGGCCAGCCTCTGCGTGCCGGCCTGATCGTGCTGCCGACCGGCGCCGGCAAGGCGCTGGTGATCGCGGCGCTCGCGCGCGAGACGCTGCAGGCCGATCCCCTCGCCCGCATCGTCGTCGTCACCCACAGCCGGGAGCTGATCGCCCAGAACTTCGCCGAGCTCACCGGCTACTGGCCCGAGGCGCCGGCGGGAATCTTCTCCGCCGGCCTCGGGCGGCGGGAGGCGGCGGCGCAGGTCCTGGTCTGCGGCATCCAGTCGGTGGCCGACCGGCTCGACGCGATCGGCCCGCGCGACCTCGTCGTCGTCGACGAGGCCCATCTGATCCCGCGCTCGGCCGAGACCCGCTACGGGCGCTTCCTCGCCGGCCTGCGGGCGCTGCGGCCGGAGCTTCGCGTCGTCGGCTTTACCGCGACGCCCTACCGGCTCGACAGCGGGCGCCTCGACGAAGGCGCGGGCCGGATCTTCGAGGGTATCGTCTACGAGGTCGATGCCGGCGACCTGATCGGGCAGGGTTATCTCTGTCCGCTCCTGTCGAAGGCGACCCTGACTGCCCTCGACGTGGCCGGCGTGGGCAAGCGCGGCGGCGACTACATCCCGAGCCAGCTCGAGGCCGCGGTCAACCGCGAGTGGATCACCCGCGCCGCGGTCGAGGAGATGGTCGGCTACGGCCGCGAGCGCCGGGCCTGGCTCGCCTTCTGCGCCGGGCTCAGCCACGCGGACGCGGTGCGCGACGCGATCCGCGTGGAGGGCTATTCCTGCGAGGCGATCTCCGGCGAAACCCCGCGGCGCGAGCGCGACCGCATCGTCGCGGCCTTTCGCGCCGGGCGGATCCGCTGCCTGACCTCCGTCGGCGTGCTCGCCACCGGCTTCAACGTGCCGGAGGTGGATCTCATCGCCCTGCTCCGCCCGACGCAGAGCACCGGGCTCTACGTGCAGCAGGTCGGGCGTGCCCTGCGGAACGCGCCGGGTAAGCGCGACGCGCTGATCCTCGACTATGCCGGCCTGGTGCGGATGCACGGCCCGGTTGACGTGGTCACCGCGCGCACCGCCGCCGCGGTGAAGGGCAGGGAAGGGCTGGCGCGGGCCAAGCCCTGCCCCGGCTGCGGCGCGCTGATCGCGCTCAACGCCTCGACCTGCGAGCCCTGTTGGATCGAGCCGGAGGACGCGGAGGATGTCGCCCGGCACGAGGCCGCAGCCGACGGCGAACTGCCGATCCTGTCGGAGCGCGCGGACGGCTGGCAGGCGGTCTCGGATTGGCGCGTCGAGCGCGGGGCGGACGGCCTCGATATCGTGCTGCGCTGCCCGGCCGGCACCCACCGCATCCGGCTCGCGCTGGAGCGGACGGGATTCGCCCGCGACAAGGCGGTGCAGTGGTGGCGCGGGCTCGGCGGCGGCCGCGCCGCGCCGATGGACGCGGCCGAAGCGCTGGAGCGCCGCGACGAGCTCGTTTGCCCGGCGGCGATCCGAATCCGCCCGAGCGGCCGCGCCTCGGAGGAGGTGGCCTGCCGCTTCGCCGACGGGCGCGTCGTCTCCGACATCCGCCGCCTGGCGGACGCGCTGGCCGCGTGACACAGGCGAGGCCGGGGAGGGGGCTCGGACCGCCCTCGCCCGCCGCTCGTCGGACGATCTCACTGCCGATTGCCGGGCTGATCACAGAGACGGTCCGATTGGCATGCCAGATGGGTCGGGACCGGACGAATACCCCCTCACCCCAGGATATCGCCCCTCTATGTTCCATAATATATCTTATGCGAATGACGGAAGTGCTATTGGAGGGCAGGTTTCCGCCCCCGTTTCGGCGCCGATTCCGTCGGCCGGCGGCGGGGTTCAGCGCACGGTGACGCGCACGTCGGACTCGTAGCCGGTGCCGTCCGCGTTGATGACGAAGATGCGGAAGGTGTCGACGCCCTCGAACCCCTCCTCCGAGGTGTAGGTCAGCTTCACCCCCGGCACCTTGCGGGCGTTGCAGGCGGCCAGCGTCGACCCGACCCCGTAGCGGGGAAACGAATCCGCCGGCGCGACGTCGATCGCCCCGTGCCGGGGCTGGTCCAGGGTCCGGATCACCACCGGGCCTTGCGAGGAGCAATCCGGGAACAGCGAGGTGAAGAACGCGATCGTGCGGGCCTCGCCCTTGGGCACCACCCGTGCCATCGGAAACGAGGCCGGAGGCGGGGGTTGGGGCGAGGCCCGCACGATCGCGTTCTTC
>NZ_VRUT01000278.1:0-3125 GCF_008039465.1 Methylobacterium sp. WL120
GGCCGCGGGTGTCGGGCCGGCGCTCCTCGGCCTGGGCGATCTCGGCCGCCTCCTGGCGCGTGGGCGGGGTGAAGCCCTCGGGGAAGGCGCCGACGGGGATGCGCTGGCGGGTGATGCGCTCGATGTCGCGCAGGTACGCCTTCTCCTCGTCGTTGCAGAACGAGATCGCGAGCCCGTCGGCGCCGGCGCGCGCGGTGCGGCCGATGCGGTGGACGTAGCTCTCGGGCACGTTCGGCAGGTCGAAGTTGACGACGTGGCTCACCGCCTCGACGTCGATGCCGCGGGCGGCGATATCGGTCGCCACCAGAACCCGGCACTGCCCGTCCTTGAAGGCGGCCAGCGCGCGCTCGCGCTGCGGCTGGGACTTGTTGCCGTGGATGGCGGAGGCTGCGATGCCGACCTTGTCGAGGCCGCGCACGACGCGGTCGGCGCCGTGCTTGGTCCGGGTGAAGACCAGTACGCGCTCGATCTTGGGATCGCGCAGGATGTGGGCGAGCAGCGCCTGCTTGGCGCCGGTATGGGCGAAGATCACCTGCTGCTCGACGCGCTCGGCGGTGGTGGCCACCGGCGTGACGGCGACCTGGACCGGGTCGCGCAGGTACTGGTCGGCGAGGCCGGCGATGTTCTTCGGCATGGTGGCCGAGAAGAAAAGGCTCTGGCGCTTGGCCGGCAGCATCTTCACGATGCGCTTGAGCGCGTGGATGAAGCCGAGGTCGAGCATCTGGTCGGCCTCGTCGAGGACGAGGATCTCGACGCCCTCCAGCGTCAGCGAGCGGCGATCGACGAGGTCGATCAGCCGGCCCGGGGTGGCGACGAGGATGTCGACGCCCGGCGCCAGCGCCCGCTCCTGGCGGCCGATGGTGACGCCGCCGAACACGACGGTGTTGGTCAGCGGCAGGTGCTTCCCGTAGTCGGAGAAGCTCTCGGCGATCTGGTTGGCGAGCTCGCGGGTCGGCGAAAGCACCAGCACGCGGCAGCCGCGACGCGGCGCATGGCGCTTCTCGAGGCTGAGGCGGTGCAGGATCGGCAGCGCGAAGGCGGCGGTCTTGCCGGTGCCCGTCTGGGCGATGCCGCAGAGGTCGCGGCCTTCCATCGCCGGGCGGATCGCCTGCGACTGGATCGGGGTGGGGGTGTGGTAGCCGGCCTCTTCGAGCGCCTTCAGCACGGGCTGGGCGAGGCCGAAATCAGTGAACTGGGTCAAGGTATGACTTCTCAGGCAGCCGGATCGCGGATACGGGCCCGGCTCAAGTCGAGCGGCGCCGCGAAGTACCGTTGAGGTGCGATCCGTAGAGCAGGAGGCAGCCCGCGTGATGGGGCGGCCCGGGTGCATGCACGTTATGAAGAGAGGGGCCGGACATTCGGAGAGGCGCGATCCGCGCCGTCCCTCGTATCCGTCACGCAGCCCTCTCAAGCGGACCCATCTGCCGGCCGCTGACGCTGCCCGTTGGCTATGCGCCTTCGCAGTTGCGAAGTCAACGGCCGGTCGACCGTCGCGGCGATGCGGGATGGACGCCACGGCACGACCGGTGCAGCGTCCGCCCATGCGACCCCGCACACCGTCCCGAGTCGTCCCGCGATGGAGCGGATTAGCCCCATCCCGGGATCGCGGCGCAGCGCGCCTGCACGGCACCTGCGGATGATCACGCACCACACGGCGATCTACGTCGGCTCCCGCGGCTTCGCGGCGGCGATCAACCTCGGTTCGGTCGCGGTGTTCACGCGGCTCGCGCCGCCGGAGAGCTACGGCACCTACCTTTACATCCTGTCGTGGTCGCTGGTGCTCTACGGCGCCACCTGCCAGTGGCCGAAATTCGCGTTCTTCGCCCTCTACGACGAGGCGAGCGAGGGGGCGCAGGTCGGCACCGTCCTGCGCATCCTCCTGTGCACGCTGACGCTGGCGGGGGTCGGCAGCGCGCTCGCGGTGGCGCTTCACATCGTTTCCCCACGCATCGCCGCAGCCATCGTCGCGCTCGCCTTCGGCACCACCCTGTTCGAGGGCGCCACCGAGATCGCGCGCACCCGGCTCAAGGCCGTCGCGGTGGCGATGTCGGTGATCCTGCGCGGAATCCTCATGCTCGGCCTCGGCGGCGCGGTGCTGACGGTCTCGGGCGACGCCGTGCACCTTTCGCTGGCTGTGGCCGCCGCCTACGCGCTGTCGTCGATCCCGGCGGCGGCCACCGTCGTGCCGCTGATGCCGGGGCGCGGCAGCCGTGCGGAAGCCTTGCGCCTCATCGCCTACGGCTGGCCGCTGGTTCTGTCCTTCGGCATCGCGGCCTTGGCCCAGGTGGTCGACCGGCTGATCATCGTGAAGACCATCGGGCCGGAGCATCTCGGCGCCTACGGCGCGATCGCCGACTTCCTCAAGCAGAGCTTCGTCGTGTTCGGCGAGGCGCTCGCCCTGTCGCTGATCTCGATCGCCAAGCGCGAGGCGCGCGCCGGGGGGATGGCGGCGGCAACCGCGGTGCTGTGCGACGCCGCCCGCGCCATGGCGGTGGTCGCGGCCTTCGGGGCCGCGTTCTACCTCAACTTCGACGGGATCGTCGTCTCGATCCTGCTCGGGCCGGATTACCGCGACCAGGCGCGCGCGCTGGCGCCGGTATTGATCCTGGCCAGCGTCCTGATGATGTTCCGCGCCTACTACTTCGGGCAGATCATCTACTTCACGGCTTCGAGCCGGCTCGAAGCCGTCGCCTCCACCGCGACGCTCGCGACGGTGACGGTGCTCTCGCTGGCGCTGATCCCGCATCTCGGCGTCGCCGGCGCGGCGATCGCCTTCGCGGCTGGGCAGGCGGCGGCCTGCCTCGTGTTCGTCCTCGGGGCGAACCGGCGCGGGTCCGGCCTGCCGGCGATGCCGCTGCCGCTGGCCGACGTCGCCGGCATCGCTGCGATCGCGCTCGCGACGGGGCTGGTCCCGACGGCGTTGTCCTGGCTCCCGGGCGGGGAGGGCGCGCCGATCCAGATCCTGCGCTTCATCGTCCTGACCCTCGGCTTCCTCGCGGCCGTGTGGCGCTACGACGTGGTCGGCGTCGCAGGCGTCGTGCGCCACCGCCTCGGCCGCGTCGCCGGATGAGCGCGGGGCCGACGGCGATGGTGCCCGGCGGCCTGTTCGCCGCCCTGCGCCCGCT
>NZ_VRUT01000279.1:0-3090 GCF_008039465.1 Methylobacterium sp. WL120
TCACGCCGCCACCGGTAGTACGTCACCGAACTCACACCGAGCGCGCGGATTGCATCGGCCACGCTCTGGCCCTGTGAGATCAGCACGTCCGCCTGACGGAGCTTCGCGACGATCTCCTCGGGCTTCGGGTGTTTTGCCATCTCGTCCGTCCTCCAGGCTCAAAAGCCATACCAAAGGGCGGACCACTTCAATGGGGGCTGACCAGCCGAGCGGACAGCGCAGCGCGACCGGGCTTGGCGCCTGTCGCAGGAACTGCTCGTCGTGGCGCTTCCGGACGGGACCTTCGAGAGCGTGAACCCAACCTGGAACGAGCTTCTCGGCTGGCGGGACGAGGAGCTCGTCGGCGCCTCGTTCGTGGAGCGAACCCACCCGGACGACCTTGAGGCGGCGCAAGCCGCGTTGATGCAGGTCCTGACGAGGCCTCTAGCGGTCCCACACGAGTCCCGCTTCCGGCACAAGGATGGCTCGTACCGCTGGTTCGCCTGGACGGCCGCGTTCGAGGACAATCGCATCTATGCCTCGGGTCGGGACATCACGCTCGAACGGGAGCAGGCCGACGCCCTGCGCCAGTCGCAGAAGATGGAAGCGGTGGGCCAACTGACCGGAGGCCTCGCGCACGACTTCAACAATCTGCTTGCGGGCATCTCGGGGTCGCTGGAGATGATGCAGAACCGCTTGCAGCAGGGGCGGTTCAACGATGTCGAGCGCTACATGGCGGTAGCCCAGGGTTGCTCGAAGCGCGCTGCCGCCCTGACGCACCGCCTGCTGGCATTCTCCCGCCGCCAGACGCTCGACCCTAAGCCCACGGACGTGAACCGGCTCGTTGCCGGCATGCACGAGCTGGTCCAGCGCACGGTCGGACCAGGCATCTCGGTCGAAGTGGTCGGTGCGGCCGACCTCTGGCCCGCCCTCGTCGATCCCCCACAGCTTGAAAACGCGCTGCTCAACCTGTGCATCAACGCCCGCGACGCAATGCCGACTGGCGGGCGCATCACCGTCGAGACGGCCAACAGGTGGATCGACGAGCGCGCCTCCCGCAAGCTCGACATGCCGGAGGGGCAGTACCTGTCGCTGTGCGTGACCGACACCGGCATCGGCATGAGCAAGGACGTGGTTGCGCGCGTGTTCGAGCCGTTCTTCACGACCAAGCCCATCGGCGAGGGCACGGGGCTCGGCCTGTCGATGATCTATGGCTTCGCCCAGCAATCCGGCGGGCAGGTGCGGATCTATTCCGAGGTCGGCGAGGGAAGCACGATCTGCATCTACCTGCCGCGCCACTACGGCGAGGTCGCAGTCGATGATCCGACCGCCAAGCTCGCCATGCTGCCCCGATCCGAGCAGGGTGAAACGGTGCTGGTCGTGGACGACGAGCCGTCCGTGCGGATGCTCATCACCGATATTCTGGAAGACCTCGGCTACACGGCCATCGAGGCGGGTGACAGCGCGGCGGGGCTGAAGGTCCTCCAATCGAACGTGCGTATCGACCTGCTCGTGACGGACGTCGGCCTGCCCGGCGGCATGAACGGACGCCAGATGGCAGATGCGGGGCGCGTGTCGCGGCCGGACCTGCGTGTCTTATTCGTGACTGGCTACGCCGAGAACGCGCTCCTCGGCAACGGGCACCTCCTACCGGGAATGACGGTCCTAACGAAGCCATTTCCCGTCGAGACCATGGCCGCCCGCATCCGCTTCATGATCGAGGGGCGCCAGGAGCGGGCGAGGCGCACTTGACCCCACGTGAACCACGGATCGCCATGGCCATCGCGGTAACCCGCCTTCTTTCCACGGCAAGGTCCCGGGATGCGCGACGGGGGTAGAAAAGCCATGGACCAAGCCATCGATGTCGCTGATGAATTGGATCGTAGCCTCGGCACGACGGCGCCCTCGTCCGCGCACTGCTGAAGGACGTGGCGCTGACCAGCCCGTTCCTGAACTACGGCAAATCGGTCCGTGTGTTGCTGCACGAGGAGCCCTGGGGCACGCACTACAAGCTGCGCGCCTACCCGTTCGACATGCGCGACCAGTTCGCCTTCGTCAGCGACCTGAAAGTACGCGGCAAGCTTGCCATCGCGGACGCCGGGGCGGTGGAGGCGGTCGCGCTGACGCCGTCTCCGACCCCGTGACCGAACGACGTCCCCGAAAGCGACGTCCGAGTACATCCCGCGATCCGTGGATCAACGGCAGACCATGGCGGCTCACCACGTCCACTCCCAGCCACCGGCGTCGAACACGTCTTCGAGGCTCACCATTTCGATCTGGACGCATTCGCTTCCAGGTCCACACGAAAGATCAACCCGTGCATTTCCTCGGAATCGATTGGGTCGGCGTGAACGCCGAGAACGGGCGAAAGCTTTTGCTCTCTCTGATCTTCATCGCGGTGATCGTCGGAGGCGGGATCGGCCTTCGAGCGCTCGTCGGACTGGTCCTGAACCGCACCGACCATTCCACGCTCCAGACCAAATTTTGGACGCGCCAGGGTATCAGCCTCCTCGCGGCGGTACTGCTGGTCCTCGGCTTACTCTCGATCTGGTTCAACGACCCTGCCCGGCTTGCCACCGCCTTCGGGCTGATGTCCGCCGGCCTCGCATTCGCCCTTCAGCAGGTCGTCACCTCAGTCGCCGGCTACTTCGTGATCCTGCGCGGCTCGACCTTCACGGTGGGCGACCGCATCACCATGGGCGGCGTGCGTGGTGACGTGCTCCGCCTCGGCTTCATTCAGACCACGATCATGGAGATGGGCCAGCCGCCGGCAGTGCAGGGCAGCAGCCCGGCCATGTGGGTGCGCAGCCGCCAGTTCACCGGTCGCATCGTCACGGTGAGCAACGCGCAGATCTTCTCCGAGCCGGTGTTCAACTACACCCGCGACTTCCCGTTCATCTGGGAGGAGATGTCCATCCCGATCACCTACGAGGCCGACCGGTCGAAGGTCGAAGCGATCATGCTCACGGCGGCGAAACGGCATGTGATCGGCCCCCACGAGGTGGTCCAAGGGTAAAGTTAGTGCACGGTGGGCCGCTCCGCCACGGGTAGCTTGGCCGGCGGAGCTGGTCTGGCGAGCGCAGCCGGCCAAGCGGAGAAGGCTGGCATGAA
>NZ_VRUT01000027.1:0-39684 GCF_008039465.1 Methylobacterium sp. WL120
GCGCCAGGGCGGGCAGGCTCCCGCAGGCGGCGGCGGAGGCGGCGAGGAGGCCGGCGACGAGCGTGAGGCGAGGGCGGGTCAAGGCGGCGCTCCGGGGAAGGCAGTGGAGGCAAAGGAAAAGGAGACAAGGGCGTCGAGGCTACGGCCGAGGCCGCCACGAACCGAATCGGCACGGTCCCGTCTCGCCCGAAGGTAGTGACGAACACCGTCGTTCGCGAGGCCATGCACGCGCGTTCCGATCGCACGGCGCGCGGACGCGGCGGATCTGCCACGCCCCTCGCGTCGGAGGCCGGCCTTGCCATATACGGTGCTCCGACGGGCTCTCGGACGACGCCCGGCCCCCACCCCCGCGACGACGCGGTTCGAACCACCATGGCCGCATGAGCGCACTCGCCCACAGACGCTTCCTGAAGATGCACGGCGCCGGCAACGCGATCGTGGTGCTGGACCTGCGCGGCACCGACATCCGCGTCGCCCCCGAGGAGGCGCGCGCCATCGCCGCCGATCCGGCCTCGAGCTTCGACCAGCTGATGGTGCTGCACGATCCCGCGAGCCGCGGCGCCGACGCGTTCATGCGGATCTACAACACCGACGGCTCGGAATCGGGCGCCTGCGGCAACGGCACCCGCTGCGTCGCCTACGCGATGCTCGACGACCCGGCCATGGCGCGGCCCGTCGAGACCGGGCGGCTGGTGCTGGAGACGGTCGCCGGCCGCGTCGAGGTCAAGCGCGTCGCCGAACGCTCCTTCACCGTCGACATGGGCCGCCCGCACCTCGCCTGGAACGAGATCCCGCTGCGCGATCCGTTCCCGGACACGCGGCGGATCGAGCTGCAGATCGGGCCGATCGACGACCCCATCCTGCATTCGCCGGGCGCGGTGAACATGGGCAACCCGCACGCGGTCTTCTTCACCGATCGCGACCCCGACACGTTCGACCTCGGGCAGATCGGCCCGATGCTGGAGAACCATCCGATCTTCCCCGAGCGCGCCAACATCTCTGTGGCGCAGGTCCGGGGGCGGGAGGCGATCAAGCTCCGGGTCTGGGAGCGCGGCACCGGCTTGACGCTGGCCTGCGGCACCGCCGCCTGCGCCGCCGTCGTCGCCGCCTCGCGCCTCAGGATGATCGGCCGGCAGGCCACCGTGAGCCTGCCCGGCGGCGACCTGTACGTGGAGTGGCGCGCCGACGACCACGTGCTGATGACCGGCCCGGTCTTCCTCGTCGCCGAAGGCCGGTTCGCGCCCGCCCTGTTCGCCCAGGACGCCGCCTGATGGCGGTCGAGACGCTGACCTTCGGCTGCCGGCTGAACACGGTCGAGGCCGAGGTGATGCGCGGCCTCGCGGAGCCGACCGCGCGCGGGCGCGACCGCGTCGTGGTCAACACTTGCGCCGTCACCACGGAAGCCGGGCGGCAGGCGCGCAAGGCGATCCGCCGCCTGCACCGCGAGCGGCCGGACGCCGAGATCGTCGTCACCGGCTGTGGCGCGCAGATCGAGACCGCCGCCTACGCCGCGATGCCCGAGGTCGCCCGGCTGGTCGGCAACGGCGAGAAGCTCTCGGCCGCCGCATGGCGGGACCTGGCAGACCGCCCGCGCGACGCGGTCGGCGACGTGTTCGCCGCCCGGCACGCCGAGCCGACGCGGATCGCGGGCGTGGCCGGGCACACCCGCGCCTTCGTGCCCGTACAGAACGGCTGCGACCACCGCTGCACCTTCTGCGTCATCCCGTTCGGGCGCGGGCATTCGCGCTCGGTGGCGCCCGACGCGGCGATTGCGCAGGTCCGGCGCATCGTCGCCCACGGTGGGCGCGAGGTCGTGCTGACCGGCGTCGACCTCACCGCCTACGGCCGCGACTTCTCGAACGCTGGCGAGAGCCTCGGCACGCTGGTCCTGGCGATCCTCGCCGCGGTGCCGGAGCTGGCGCGCCTGCGCCTGTCCTCGATCGATTCGATCGAGGCCGACGACACCCTGATGCGGGCGATCGGCGACGAGCCCCGGCTGATGCCGCACCTGCACCTGTCGCTCCAGGCCGGCGACGACCTCGTGCTCAAGCGGATGAAGCGCCGGCATGGGCGCGCCGACGCGATCCGCTTCTGCGACGCGGTGCGGCGCCTGCGGCCGGACGCGGTGTTCGGCGCCGACCTCATCGCCGGCTTCCCGACCGAGACCGAGGACCAGTTCGCCCGCTCCCTCGACCTCGTCGCGGAATGCGGGCTGACGCATCTCCACGTCTTCCCGTACTCGCCCCGCCCGGGGACGCCGGCCGCGCGGATGCCGCCGGTTGCGCCAGAGGTCGTCCGCGTCCGCGCCGCGCGCCTGCGTGCGGCGGGCGAGGCGGCCCTTCTCCGCCACCTCGACGGCGAGGTCGGCCGGTCGCACCGGGTGCTTGCTGAGCGCGGCGGCGTCGGCCGCACCGAAGGGTTCACGCCGGTGCGGATCGCGGCCGAGCCCGGCACGATCCTCGACGTGACGATCGCCGGGCACGACGGCCGCGCGCTGCTGGCCGCCTGATCGCAAGCGAACCGGCGCGTGGCCGCCCCGGTCCGAGGGTCACCCGGCCCAGCCGCAGGCCGACAGCCCGTCCCGCATGTGCTCGGGTGCCGGCGCCTCGGCGACCACGGGCGGCTTCTTCGGGTAGAGCGGCAGGGCGAGGCCGCGCGCATGCAGTTGCAGGCCGGGGCCGCCGTGGCGGGCCGCGGTGCCGTAGATCGAATCCCCGACGATCGGGAACCCCGATGCGGCGCAGTGCACCCGGAGCTGATGGGTGCGGCCGGTGACCGGGATCAGCTCGAGCCAGGCCTGGCTCGCGGACCGGCCGAGCACGCGCCAGCGCGTCGTCGACGGGTCGCCGGCCGGGTCGGCCTTCATCCACCACGAGCGTGGATCGCTCGACCGCCGGGCAAGCGGCAGGTCGATCTGGCCCTCGTCGTCCGGGGGCGCGCCCTCGACCAGCGCCCAGTAGGTCTTCCGCGCCTGCGCGTTGGCGAACAGCTTGTTGAGGCGCGCCAGCGCTTGCGCATGGCGCCCGAGCGCCAGGCAGCCGGAGGTGTCGCGGTCGAGCCGGTGCGCGGCCTCCGGACGCCGCGGCAGGCCGAAGCGCAGGGCGTCGAGGTGTTCGGTCAGGGTCTCGCCGCCCTTCGGCCCCGGATGCACCGGCAAACCCGCGGGCTTGTCGATGACGAGGACCAGGGCATCGCGGTAGAGCAGGCGCGCGCCTATGTCAGACGAGAATGCGGCAGGCGACGACATGCCTCCCGGCTAACGGTGCCGGGGCGCGGGAGCAAGGACGACATGAGCCAAGACGAGAAGCCGGGCTGGTTCGGCCGCCTGTTCGGGCGCAAGGGCGCGACCGAAGCCCCCGAGCCGCCGCCGGACTCGCCCGCCTCCCCGGCGGAAGGGCAGCCGGACTTCGCCACGGCTGCCGACGACGTGGCGCACGTGCCGCTGCCGCCGGCCGAGCCGTCGCCGGTCGACCCCGAGCGGAACGCAGTGCCCGACGAGATCGAAGGCGCCGACCTTCAGCCGATCGCGGGCGAGCCCGAGACGCCCCCCTCCGGCACCGCCGGCGACGACCCGGCCCGCGGCGCCGAGCCTGCCGACGCCACGACGGTCGCCCGCGAGCCGGTGACCGCGCCCGACGCGGGGCCTGAGGCCGGCGCCGGCGCGCCGGACATCCAACCGGTCGACGTCGCGGCCGCGCTCGCTCACGACGCCCTCGCCGACGACGAGACGGCATCGGAGCCGGCGTCGGAGAAGCGCGGCTGGTGGACCCGGCTGACCTCGGGGATGAAGCGGACCTCGTCGGCCCTGTCCGACCGGGTCACCGGCCTGTTCACGAAGCGCAAGCTCGACGCCAACACCTTGGAGGACCTGGAGGACGCGCTGATCCAGGCCGATTTCGGCGTCGAGACCGCGACGCGGATCTCGGAGGCCGTGGGCAAGGGCCGCTACGAGAAGGGCATCTCCCCCGACGAGGTCCGGGCGATCCTGGCGACCGAGGTCGAGCGGGCGCTGGAGCCGGTGGCCAAGCCCCTGGTCGTCGATCCCACCAAGAAGCCGTTCGTGATCCTGATGATCGGCGTGAACGGCGCCGGCAAGACCACGACGCTGGGCAAGCTGTCGCTCAGCCTGAAGGCGGAGGGCCGCTCGGTGATGCTGGCGGCGGGCGACACCTTCCGCGCCGCCGCGATCGAGCAGCTGAAGGTCTGGGGCGAGCGCACCGGCACGCCGGTGGTGAGCGGGGCGCAGGGCGCGGACGCGGCGGGGCTCGCCTTCGACGCCCTCAAGCGCGCGAGGGCCGAGGGCACCGACGTGCTCCTGATCGACACCGCCGGCCGGCTGCAGAACAAGGCCGGGCTGATGGCGGAGCTGGAAAAGATCATCCGCGTGCTGCGCAAGAGCGATCCCGAGGCGCCGCATGCGACGCTGCTGGTTCTCGACGCCACGGTCGGCCAGAACGCCCTGTCGCAGGTCGAGCTGTTCTCGAAAGCCGCGCCGGTCTCGGGGCTGGTGATGACCAAGCTCGACGGCACAGCCCGCGGCGGCATCCTGATCGCACTGGCCGCGAAGTTCGGCCTGCCGGTGCACTTCATCGGCGTCGGCGAGGGCGTCGACGACCTGGAGCCGTTCGCGGCGCGCGACTTCGCGCGAGCGATCGCGGGGCTGGAGAAGGGCTGACGCCCGACGCGGACCGAACGGCCTGCAGTGCAGTCGCGGGTCGTCAGCAGGTCGCCGTCGCGCCGGGTGCCGCCTCCGAAAGGTCGAGCCCTTCGACCAAGGCATCGAACACCGCGCGACAGCGGGCGTTCGTCTTCAGGTCCTCGTGCATCACGATCCAGAGGGGCAGCGTCAGGGTGATCGCGGGCAGGACGCGCACCAGCGCCGGGTCGCGCCGGGCGATCGCCACCTGGCAGATGCCGATGCCGAACCCTGACCGGATCGCGGCGACCTGGGCGAGGTTGCTGTCGGCCCTCAGAGCGAACGTGCGCCGGTCGAGCGGCGGCAACCGGGCGCCCATGGCCCGAAGCGCCGGGGTCTCGGTGTCGTAGCCGATCACGTCATGGGCTGAGAGGTCGCCGATGGCGGCCGGCGTCCCGGCTCGGTCCAGGTAGTCGCGGTGGGCGTGGAACCCGAGATCCACCGGCGGCAAGCGGCGCGCCAGCAACGCCCCCTGGGTCGGCTCGACCATGCGGATCGCGATGTCCGCCTCGCGCGCGAGCAGGTCGCCGACCACGTCCGAGAGCGCCAGCTCGATCGCCAGCGCAGGATGTGCCCGCCTGAGCCGGGTCAGGATCGGCGGCAAGTGCTCGACGCCGACGACGTCGCTTGCCGTGATCCGCACCGTCCCGGCGAAGTCGCCCTGGGCGCCGCTGGCGGCCCGCAGCAACGCGGCGGCGGTCGTCGCCATGGTTCGCGCGTGCGGGCGCAGCGACACCGCAAGCTCGGTCGGTTCGAGCCCACGCTGCGACCGCACGAACAGGTCGGCGCCCAGCGCCGACTCCAGCGCATCCACGTGGCGGGCGACGGTCGGTTGCGTCGTCCCGAGCGCACGCGCGGCTGCCGACAGCGAGCCAGCGTCGAGCAGGGCGAGCAGAGTGCGATAGAGCGCCCAATCGGGATCGTGGTTCATCCGTTTGCGTATAGCAGGACCACGGACTTCGCCAATTTTCGATGTGACCGCCGAGGTGCATCGTCCTGCCTTCAGCGATGAGGGACAGGACGATGACGCAGCAGATCACGATCTTCGGCTACGGCGCGGTCGGGCGGCCGATCGCCGAGCGGCTGGCCGCACGCGGCGACCGCGTGCGGGTCGCAACCCGCACACGCCCGGCGGACCTCCAGGCCGGCGTCGAGCATCAGGTCTGCGACGTCCTGAATCCTGCCGACGTGCGGCGCGCGCTCGACGGGTCGGCGCAGGCGGTACTCGCGGTCGGCTTCCCCTACGACGCGCGGGTGTGGCGGACGGCCTGGCCGCGAACGATGCACGCCGTGGTCGAGGGCTGCGCCGAGGCGGGGGCGCGGCTGGTCTTCATCGACAACCTCTACCAACTCGGGCCGCAGACGGCGCCGCGCACCGAGGACATGCCGCTGACCGCAGGCGGCGAGAAGCCGGCGATCCTGGCCGAGGTCACCCGGATCTGGCAGGGAGCGCGAGCCCGCGTGCCGGTGGCGGCCCTGCGCTGCTCCGATTTCTACGGACCCGGCGTCGCCAACTCCCATCTCGGCGCCTTCGCATTCGGTGCGCTGGCGAAGGGCCGGCCGGCGCAACTGCTCGTGCCGGCCGACACGGCGCACGACTTCGCCTACGTCCCGGACGTCGCGCGGGCGGCTTTGCTGCTTCTCGACGCCCCCGACGCGGATTTCGGGCAGGCCTGGAACGTTCCGTGCGCGCCGACGCGGAGCCCGCGCGCCCTGCTGACGATGGGCGCCGGCGTGCTCGGCAAGCGGCTCAGGCTGTGGGCCGTCCCCTTCGCGATGCTGCGGCCGCTTGGGCTGGTCTACCGCTTCGCGCGCGAGGTGGCCGATGTCGGATTCACCTGGGATCGTGCCTACGTGATCGACGGCGGCAAGTTCGCCCGCCGCTTCGGCTTCGTGCCGACCCCGTTCGAAGTGGGCGTGCCGGCCACCGTCCGCCGTTTCGCCGAGGCGCGTTGACGGGGGCGAGGACACGATGGCGCAGGGCCGGCCGGCATCCGGCCCGTGCCGGCAGCCCCGGTGGACCGCACCCGTCGTCATCGATACAGACGCATCGACGCGATGGGCCCGTTCCGGCTCCCTGGCCAGCATGATGCAGATCGAATCCGTACCCCCGCGCCGGCACCTCGCGCCGCTCCCCAAGCTGGCGCTCGAACTCGGGCCGCTGGTGATCTTCTTCCTCGGCAACGCCTACGCCGAGCGCTTCGGCGTAGCCCCCGACCAGAAGCTGTTCGTGGCGACCGGGGTGTTCATCGTGGCGACGGTGCTGGCGCTCGCCGTGCACTTCGCCCTGGTGCGCCGGCTGCCGATCATGCCGATGGTGTCGGGCGTGGTGGTCGTCGTCTTCGGCGGGCTGACGCTCTACCTGCAGGACAAGACCTTCATCATGGTGAAGCCCACCATCGTGAACACGCTGTTCGGCCTGGTGCTGCTCGGCGGCCTCGCCTTCGGCAAGTCCCTGCTCTCGGTGGTGCTCGACTCGGTGTTCTCGCTCACCGACGAGGGCTGGCGGAAGCTGACCTTCCGCTGGGGGCTGTTCTTCCTGGCGCTCGCCGTGCTCAACGAGGCGGTGTGGCGGACGCAGAGCGAAGATTTCTGGGTGAACTTCAAGGTGTTCGGCATCATGCCGCTCACCGTCGTGTTCGCGCTCGCCCAGACGCCGCTATTGACCCGCTACGAGCGCAAGAAGTCCGACGTGTAACGGCGCGCAGGTTCTCGCGCAGAGACAGCCCCGACGGCGTCGGCCGGCGGCAAGTGCGACCGCGCGCCGCCGCCGGTGCGGCGGACGGCCCGCCAGGGCCCACGAAGAATTTCCTGCCTACTTCGCGGCTACCTTGCCGGCCGCGCGGATCTTGGCGATCACCTCGGCGAGATTTTCCGGGGTGACGATACCGACGAGCTTGTCGCGGATCACGCCGTCCGGGCCGATGATGAAGGTCTCGGGCACGCCGTAGACACCGAAATCGATGCCGACGCGGCCGGTCTCGTCGTGGCCCACCGCCTGGAACGGCACGCCGTTGCGCGTCAGGAACCGGCGTCCGTTCTCGGCGGCGTCCTTGTAGTCGATCCCGACGAGCCGGATGCCGGGCTCGCGCGCCAGGCGCATCAGCATCGGATGCTCGACTTGGCACGGCGCGCACCACGAGGCCCAGACGTTGAGCACCGTGACGCCGCCCTTCAGGTCGGCGCTCGACAGGCCGGGCACCGGCTTGCCGTCGGCGGTGAGGCCGGCCACCGGCGGAAGCTGGAAACTCGGCACCGGCTTGCCGATCAGCGCCGAGGGGAGGGCGGCTGGGTCGGCGCCGGAGCGCAGGCGCAGGAAGAACACCGCCGCCAGCACCGCGAAGGCTAGCACCGGGACGACGACGAGGAGCGAGCGGCGGACCGGCTCCGGAGGGGTCTCGATGCTCACCGGCGATCCTCCGCCTGGAGCTGGGACAGCGCCCGCCGCTGCGCGCGCCGGTGGCGGACCGCGTTGAGCACGAGGCCCGCCATCACCAGCGCGGTGAAGGCGTAGGAGGCGAGAATGAAGCCGCCGTGGATGCCGAGGTCGAGACTCATGCGTTTATGAAATCCGAAGGAGCTTGTGCAGAAGCGCGCTCATGCCTGCGCCGCGCGCTCGAGGGCGGCGACGTCCAGCTTGACCATGGTCTGCATGGCCGCGAAGACGCGGGCCGAGACGGCGGGGTTGGGGTCGGCCAGGAGGCGCGGCAGCACCTCCGGCACGATCTGCCAGGGCACGCCCCAGCGGTCGCGAAGCCAGCCGCACATGATGGCGCTGCCCCCGTCGGCGGTGAGGCCCGCCCAGAGCCGGTCGACCTCCGCCTGGTCGGCGCAGGCGACCGAGATCGAGGCCGCCATGCCGTACTCGGCCGGCGTGCCGCCGTTCAGCGCCTGAAAACTCTGGCCGCCGAGGGTGAAGGCGACGAGGATCGCGTCGCCGGCCGCCCCGCCCGGCCACGCGCCCGGCGCGCGCTGGATGCGGTCGATGCGAGAGTCCGGAACGAGGTCGACGTAGAGGCAAACCGCCGCCTCCGCGTCGGTGCCGAACCACAGGCAGGTGCTCGCCTTCGTCGTGCTCGCCTTGGTCATCAGCCGCATCTCCCTTGCGGACGGCGCGTCCGCGATCAGACCGCCTGGCCGAGGGGCAGGGCGCGACCGGCCTCGGAGGCCGTCACGGTCGAGCCGGCGTCGAGGCGCTCCGCCTCGCGGATCGTCAGCGTCCGCACGCGGCGGCGCATGATCTCGGTGCGCATCGCGTAGAGGTGCAGGGTGGTGCCGCCGAGGGTGGCGGCACCGATCATCACCAGCAGCGGGTAGAGCATCGACGGGTCGATGGTCGAGCCGCCCATGCGCAGGATCGAGGCCGGCTGGTGCAGGGTCGACCACCAGTTCACGGAGAACTTGATGATCGGCAGGTTGATCGCGCCGACGAGCGTCAGGATCGCGACGGAGCGGGCGGCCCGGTTCGGATCCTCCATCGTCCGCCACAGGGCAATGATGCCGCAATAGATCAGGAACAGGATCAGCATCGAGGTGAGCCGCGCGTCCCAGACCCAGTAGGTGCCCCACATCGGCTTGCCCCAGAGCGAGCCGGTGACGAGGCAGATCAGGGTGAAGGCCGCCCCGATCGGGGCTGCGGCGCGCTGCGCCACGTCGGCGAGCGGATGGCGCCAGACCAGGGTGCCGATCGCCGACAGGCTCATCGAGCCGTAGAAGAACACCCCGAGCCAGGCCGCAGGCACGTGGATGAACATGATCCGCACGGTCTCGCCCTGCTGGTAGTCTGGCGGGGCGACGAACCACGACAGGTACAGCCCGAGCGCGAGGATCGCGGTCGAGATCGCGGCGAGCCACGGCACCAGCGTGCCGGACCAGCGCATGAAGTGGCTCGGGTTGGACAGGCGCGTCCAGAGGGGCGTCGACATGGGCCATGTCTTAGCGCGGGGTGCGGTGCAGCGGCAATGCGCACGTCTGGCGCAGGGGGACGCCGAGCTGGAGGCCGGCGAGCTCAGGCGTAGCGCCACCGGCATTGTAGGATCTCGACGGCCTGCGTCTCACCATGGCCGCCGACCCGGTAGACGAGGCGGTGGGAGCCGGTGATCCGCCGAGACCACCATCCGCTCAGGTTGCCACGCAGCGGCTCGGGTTTGCCGATGCCGGTGAACGGCGTCCGCCGGACCTCGCGGATCAAATCGTTGATGCGCTTGAGGGTTGCGGGGTCGGATGCCTGCCAGAACAGGTAATCTTCCCAGGCGTGGTCGGCCCAGAGGAGCTTCACCCCTCGATCAGATCGTGTTCGGACCCGCCACCGGCCTCGATCTGGGCGGCGGCTTCGAGAAGCCGCTTCGCGTTGGCCGGCGTGCCGAGGAGATGGAGCGTCTCGCGCAGCTGATCGAGTTCTGCGAGCGGCAGAATCACGAGAGGCTCGTGGTTCTGCCGCGTGACGACCAGTTCCGACCGGTCGTTCTCAACCTGGTCGAGATGCGCGGCGAAGTTCCGCCGAAGCTCGGTCAAGCCGACTTGCGCCATGACAACCATCCGATCTGTACAGGAGAACGTACATATCGCGCGATGATGCCACGGCGCAAGGTCGAGCGCGGAAGGATCGTGCTTCGCGGACCCGGAAGCCCGTCGGCGTTCAGGCGCCCCGGATCATTCGCACTCGGAAAGGACGAGCTTGCAGTTCGGGCACTTGTCGAAGGCCATCTCCTTGGCGGCGGCCTCGGTGCGGCCCCAGCCGACGCCGTAGGTGGTGCGGTTGGAGACGTAGGCGCCGCAGCTGTCGAAGCGGGCCACGACCTTGCAGTTGTCGTTGCCCATCTTGGCGCATTGCCGCATCGCGGCGGCGCCGGCGGCCTCGCGCGAATCGCCCCAGCCGATGCCGTAGCCCTCGTCGCCGGCCTTCTGGCCCTCTTCGGTGTCCACGGCGAAGGCGCCGGCGGCGGCGGCGGGTGCGGTCGCGAGAAGCGCCAGGAGCAGCGCGGACATCAGGGTCTTCATCGGTACGTCCCCATCGAATCTGACAGGGCGGGCGAACCCTTCGCGCCGCCCCTGCAGGACGTCTGATAAGGCAGTGCGGCGCAAAGGAAATTGCACCTCTGTTCCGATCTCTTGCCTCAGCGTCCCGGGCTCATTCCGACCAGCGCAGGGCCGCCGCCGCGGCGAAGGTCCCGACCAGGGCCGCGATCAGGCTGAGGCCAGTCAGGATCATCAGCGGGGTCGCGAAGGGCACGGTGCCGCCAAGCGCCGACTGCGCCGCCGAGACGCCGAAGATCAGCGTCGGGATCATCAGGGGCAGCACCAGCACGGCGAGGATCAGGCCGCCCCGACGGATCGAGGCGGTGAGGGCCGCGCCCACCGCACCCACGAAGGTGAGCGCCGGCGTGCCCACGAGCAGCGTCAGCGCGGTCGCGGCCATGGCGGTGCCGTCCAGGGCCACCAGCAGCCCGAACAGCGGCGAGGCCAGCGCCAGCGGCAGCCCGGTGGTGAGCCAGTGCGCGATCACCTTGGCCAGCACCACGAGTTCGAGCGGAACCGGGGCCGCGGTCATCAGGTCGAGGGAGCCGTCCTCCTCGTCGGCCTGGAACAGGCGGTCGAGTCCGATCAGCGTCGCCAGCACCGCCGAGAGCCAGAGGATCGCCGGCCCGATCCGCGAGAGCAGGTTCAAGTCGGGCCCAAGCGCGAACGGCACCAGCGCGACGATCATCAGGAAGAAGACCAGCGACAGCATGCCCGACCCGCCGACGCGGGAGGCCAGCGTCAGGTCGCGGGCGACGAGGGCGACGAGGATGCGGATCACGCCCAAACCTCCTCCGCGTCGGCCGCCGGTTCGGGCGCCCGCGGGGCGGCCTGCGCGATGTGGAGGTTGCGCGCGTCTTCGAGGCCGAGGGCCTGGTGGGTGGCGGCGATGACGAGGCCGCCCGCCGCCCGATGCTCGGCCATCAGCCCGGCGAGCACGCCCTGCGACGCGGTGTCGAGGGCCGCCGTCGGCTCGTCGAGAAGCCAGAGCGGGCGGGCGCAGACGAGGAGGCGGGCCAGCGCCACCCGGCGCCGCTGCCCGGCGGACAAGTAGGCGACCGGCAGGTCCAGGGCGTGGGCGAGGCCGAGCCGGTCGAGCGCCGCCCGCGGGCTCAGCCGCTTCGTCCCCAGCAGGCTTTGGGCGAAGGCGAGGTTCTCGGCCGCCGTCAGGCTGCTCTTCAGCCCGTCGCGATGGCCGACCGCGTGCAAGCATTCGGGAAGCGCCGCTTCGCCCATGTCGTGGACGGTGAGGCGCCCGGAATCGGGCCGCAGCCGCCCGGACAGGATCGCGAGCAGGCTCGACTTGCCCGCCCCGTTGCGGCCGGTGACGGTGATCGCTTCGCCCGGACCGATCGCGAAGGACAGCCCGGAGAAGATCCTTCGCCCCGAGCGGCGGCAAGTGAGGGCGTCAACGGTCAGCCGCACGAAGGTTGCCTGTTCAGGAGGTGAAACGTCTCGATCTAACGGTAGACGGCCCGGCGGTTGCCGATCCGCACGACGACGATCCGAACGGTCTCGTCCTCGATCGATGCAATGATCCGATAGTCGCCGACCCGATATTTCCAGAGGCCGCCCAGCCGCGAACCCTTCAGCGCTTCACCGAGGCTTCGCGGATCGTTCGAGGGCGATAGACGATCCTGAAGAAAGCGGAGAATCCGCGTGGCGGTCTCTCGGTCGAGCTTGTCGAGTTCGCGTTCCGCGGACCGTTCGAACTCAATCCGCCAAGCCATATCGGTCCATCACCGCCCGCAGGGGAACGGCCTGGCTCTCGCCGCGCTGCAGGGCTGCGACCCGGCTCTCCGCGATCTCGACGTCCTCGATCTCGTCGAGATGGTCCTGGATCGCCTCGCGCACGTGGTCGTCCGCGCTGCGGCCGGTGCGTCTGGCCAGGGCGTCGAGGCGGCGTTCGATCTCCGGCGGCAAGTCGAGGGCGAGCATGGCAGTCTCCAGCGCGCGCATGGCTTACGATGGCGGCGCGCATCCGTCCATTCGCCCTGCCGCGTCCTGCGATCACGATGAAGCCCGCGGCACCCGCGCCGCCTTGCCCGGTTGCGCGAGGCGGCGGAGCCGCGCAACCTCCCCCGTCCCGGGGCAAGCGGCGTTCCGCGATCTTGGGACGCCGGGACGCACCGCCGACACGGAGGATGTCGCCATGACCAAGCCCTCGCACTCCGCGAAGCTTCGCGTGAACGATCCGCAAGCCCGGACGGAAGCCGAGATGGCCCAAGACCCCGATGCGGTCGCCGGCCGCGCGATCGTGGAGGCGCGGGTCGCGCTCTGCACCCGGGACGAGCAGGCCGCGTTCTGGGCGGCGGTGCGGCGCTGCTTCGGCGGCCCGGCGCCGGAGGCCACCGCCTGAGGCGGGCGGAGAAGGCCGCGGGGGCGGACAGCCTCGCGGCACTGTCACCCGCGACACGGTAGCGGGCAGATTCGAATCGTTCTATACGGTCCCCAGGCTGCGCCGCGCGACCTTCGAGCGTCCAATTCGCTCCTCGCGCACCCTCCTGCCCGGGCACCCCCGGGGCGGCGCGCGCTCCCTGCGAGCGCAGTCAGGCCGAACACCGGTTTCGTGGCGCGGGTTATGCCTGCGCGTGTTCGACAAACGCCAGCGAGGATCAGACCAGCCGTGGCTTCACTCGACAGCTTCAAGTCCCGTCAGACGCTTACCGCGGCGGGCAAGACCTATACCTACTACTCGATCCCCGAGGCCGAGAAGAACGGCCTCGCCAACTCCACCGCCCTGCCGTTCTCGATGAAGGTGATCCTCGAGAACCTGCTGCGCTACGAGGACGACCGCTCGGTCAAGAAGGGCGACATCGAGGCGACCGTCGCCTGGGTCGACAACCGCGGCAAGACCGAGACCGAGATCGCCTTCCGCCCCTCGCGCGTGCTGATGCAGGACTTCACCGGCGTGCCGGCGGTGGTCGACCTGGCGGCCATGCGCGACGCCATGGTGGCGCTGGGCGGCGACCCCCAGAAGATCAACCCGCTGGTACCGGTCGACCTCGTGATCGACCACTCGGTGATCGTCGACGAGTTCGGCACGCCGAAGGCGCTGTCGGACAACGTCGCGCTGGAATACGAACGCAACGGCGAGCGCTACACTTTCCTCAAGTGGGGCCAGTCGGCGTTCGACAACTTCTCCGTGGTCCCGCCCGGCACCGGCATCTGCCACCAGGTCAACCTCGAATACCTGTCGCAGACCGTCTGGACGAAGACGGTGGACGGGGCTGAGGTCGCCTATCCGGACTCGCTCGTCGGCACCGATTCGCACACCACCATGGTCAACGGCATGGCCGTGCTCGGCTGGGGCGTCGGCGGCATCGAGGCGGAAGCCGCGATGCTCGGCCAGCCGCTGTCGATGCTGATCCCCGAGGTCGTGGGCTTCAAGCTCTCCGGCAAGCTGCCCGAGGGCACCACCGCCACCGACCTCGTGCTCACCGTCACGCAGATGCTGCGCAAGAAGGGCGTGGTCGGCAAGTTCGTGGAGTTCTACGGCCCCGGCCTCGACGCGATGGCGGTCGCCGACCGCGCCACCATCTCGAACATGGCGCCGGAATACGGCGCGACCTGCGGCTTCTTCCCGATCGACCGCAAGACCATCGACTTCCTGACGGTCACCGGCCGCACCGACGAGCGCATCGCCCTGGTCGAGGCCTACGCCAAGGCCCAGGGGATGTGGCGCGACGCCGACACCCCGGACCCGGTCTTCACCGACACCCTCGCCCTCGACATGGGCGACGTGCGGCCCTCGCTCGCCGGCCCGAAGCGTCCGCAGGACCGGGTGCTGCTCGACGCCGCCAAGCCCGGCTTCGCCGGCTCGATGGAGACCGAGTTCCGCAAGGCGGCCGACATCGCCAAGCGCTACCCGGTCGAGGGCGCGAACTACGACATCGGACACGGCGACGTGGTGATCGCGGCGATCACGAGCTGCACCAACACCTCGAACCCGTCGGTGATGATCGGCGCCGGGCTGCTCGCCCGCAACGCCGTCGCCAAGGGCCTGCGCTCGAAGCCCTGGGTGAAGACGTCGCTGGCGCCCGGTAGCCAGGTCGTCGCCGAGTACCTCGAGAAGGCCGGGCTGCAGCAGCCGCTCGACGCGCTGGGCTTCAACCTGGTCGGCTTCGGCTGCACCACCTGCATCGGCAATTCCGGCCCGCTGCCGGCCGCGATCTCGAAGGCGATCAACGACAACGACGTGGTCGCCGCCGCCGTGCTCTCGGGCAACCGCAACTTCGAGGGCCGCGTGAACCCCGACGTGCGGGCGAACTACCTCGCCTCGCCGCCGCTCGTCGTCGCCTACGCGCTCGCCGGCTCGATGCAGATCGACATCACCACAGAGCCGCTCGGCGTCGGCTCGGACGGTCAGCCGGTCTACCTCAAGGACATCTGGCCGACGACGGCCGAGGTGGCGCAGTTCATCGAGGCGAACATCACCTCGGCGCTGTTCAAGTCGCGCTACGCCGACGTCTTCACCGGCGACGCGAACTGGCAGGGCGTCGAGGTCGTCGAGGCCGAGACCTTCGCCTGGAACGGCGGCTCCACCTACGTGCAGAACCCGCCCTACTTCGAGGGCATGACCATGGAGCCGGCCCCGGTCCAGGACATCCAGGACGCACGCATCCTCGGCCTGTTCCTCGACTCGATCACCACCGACCACATCTCGCCGGCCGGCAACATCCGCGCAGCCTCGCCCGCCGGCGAATACCTGCAGGAGCATCAGGTCCGGGTGCAGGACTTCAACCAGTACGGGACCCGGCGCGGCAACCACCAGGTGATGATGCGCGGCACCTTCGCCAACATCCGCATCAAGAACCAGATGGTGCGCGATCCCGCCGGCCAGGTGGTCGAGGGCGGCTGGACCCTGTTCCAGCCGTCGGGCGAGCGGATGTACATCTACGACGCGGCGCAAAAATACGCCGCCGAGGGGACGCCGCTCGTGGTCTTCGCCGGCAAGGAATACGGCACCGGCTCGTCGCGCGACTGGGCGGCCAAGGGCACCAAGCTGCTCGGTGTCCGCGCCGTCGTGGCCGAGAGCTTCGAGCGCATCCACCGCTCGAACCTCGTCGGGATGGGTATCGTGCCGCTGGTGTTCCAGGGCGAGACCTCGTGGTCCTCGCTCGGCCTCAAGGGCGACGAGACCATCACGATCAAGGGCATCTCGGGCGAGCTGAAGCCGCGCCAGACCCTGACCGCCGAGATCACGTCCGCCGACGGCACCAAGCAGGAGGTGCCGCTGACCTGCCGCATCGATACGCTGGACGAGCTGGAATACTTCCGCAACGGCGGGATCCTGCCCTACGTGCTGCGCTCGCTCGCGGCCTGAACCCCGGGCCGGGCGGCCTTCGGGCCGCCCCGAACCGAAGCATCGTCAAGCCGCCGCGGGCTCGCACCGCGGCGGCTTTTTCATGATCGTGGCCCGGCAGTTCAGGGCGCCGGCGGCGCCGCGTCGAAGGCTGCCGCGAAGGCGGCGCCCGGCCGCGCGGTGCAGCGGTCGACCCAGGCGTCGATCGCCGGCACGCCGGGCTTGCCGAACCACGCGAAGGGCGAGTGCAGCAGCAGGTCGGCCGCGGTGAAACGGTCCCCGAGCAGGAACGGGCTGTCGCCGAGCGCCGAGGCCAGACGCGCCCGGGCCTCCGCGCCGCCTCGGAACGTCTGCCTCAGGAGCGGATGGTCCAGTCCGGCAGCCTCGACGATCAGCACCGGCTCCAGGACGCCGGCGTACCAGGCGAGCCATCCGAGGTAGGCGCCGCGCTGCCTGTGCCCGTGGGGGATGGCGAGCCCCGCCTTCGGGAACAGGTCGGCGAGGTGCTGCACGATGGCGCTCGATTCGCGCACCAGCGTGCCGTCGTCGTCGAGCAGCGGCACCTTACCCTCGGGATGCGGGTTGGCCGGGTCGCGAGCCCCCGATCCGTCCGTGCGCGGGATCGTCACCCGCTCGATGCGTACGTGATCCAGGGCATCGAGCTCCTTGACCAGGGCGACGATGCGGGTCGAGCGGCTGTTGGGGGAATGATAGAGCGTGATCATGGCGGGCTCCTGCTGGCGGGTCGGCAGGGGATGGTCTAGCCAGGTCCACCTGCCAGTTTCCGTCAGTTGCACGATGGCCCGAGCCGACCGGCTGCTTCGATTGCTCCACGCGATGCGCGTCCTGCCGGCGCCGGTCACGGCGGCCCGGCTCGCCGAGGAGACCGGCGTGTCGCCGCGCTCGATCTATCGCGACATCGACAGCCTGCGCACCGCCGGAGCCGGGATCGAGGGCGAGCGCGGCTACGGCTATCGCCTCGTCGAGGACGTCGCGCTGCCGCCGCAGACCTTCGACCGGATCGAGATCGAGGCGCTGGTCCTGGGTCTCGGCGAGGTCCGGCACATGGGCGACCCGGCGCTCGCGGAGGCCGCCGCCTCGGTCCTGGCCAAGGTCGCGGCGACCCTGCCAGACCGGCGCGAGCAGCACCTGCTTCACGCCGTCTCGCAGGTCCGCCGGTTCGGGACGCGCTATCCGGCGACCGTCGACATGGCAGCGATCCGGTCCGGGTGCTGGCGCGAAGAGGCGGTGACCATCCGGTACGCGGACAAGGACGGGGCGACGAGCGTCCGCACGATCCTGCCGCTTTCCATCGTCTACCTCGACGACAAGATGACGGTGCTCGCCTGGTGCTGCCTGCGCGAGGCGTTCCGCATGTTCCGGGCAGACCGGATCGCGGGGGCGGAGCCGGCCGGCACCAGCTTCCGCCCGCGACGGGTGACGTTGCTGCGCAGCTACCTCGCCGAGCTGCGCCGACGGGGATGACGGGCGACTCGGAAACAAAAATAGATTGCGCGCAAGGGTGTTTTGCGGTCGCCGGCGCCCCATAACCCTCCGGTCACGACAACCGGAGCGCTACATGAAGACCTTCACCACACTCGCCGTCGCCAGCCTGATGACCCTGTCCGGCGCCGCCTTCTCCGCCCAGGCGCTGGAGCGCGTCCGCGGCACGATCGAGAAGGCGGCCGGCGGCATGGTCACGATCAAGACCGTCGACGGGGCCACCGAGACCGTCGACGTCGGCGGCGCCAAGTTCGCCTGGGTGGTGAAGTCGAGCCTCGACCAGATCAAGGACGGCGTCTTCATCGGCACGGCGACCAAGGGCGAGAACCCGATGACGGCGCTCGAGGTCGTGCTGTTCCCCGAGTCGATGCGCGGCACCGGCGAGGGCCATTACGGCTGGGATTCGATCGCCGACCAGACCGCCGCGGGCGGCGCGGCGGTGAAGAGCTCGATGACCAACGGCACGGTCAAGGCCGAGTCCGGCGCGCCGCGCGTCAAGAGCGCGATGACCAACGGCACGGTGAAGGCCGACACGGCCGGCGCCTCGGGCACCAAGACGCTCACCGTCGGCTACGGCAAGGACGGCGCGGCCAAGACCATCGAAGTGCCGCCGACCGCACCGATCGTCGCCTTCGAGCCCGCGGACAAGGCGATCCTCACCCCCGGCTCCAAGATCTTCGCCGTGGTCGACAAGGCCGGCTCGAAGATCGAGGGCAAGCTGATCGCCGTCGGCAAGGACGGCCTCACCCCGCCGATGTAATCGAACCGACTTCGGCGGCACGCAAATCCGTGCCGCCGGGTCTTCGCAAAACGGCCGCGGGATCTCGGATCCCGCGGCCGTTCGCATGTCAGGGAGCCTTCGCGTCGGCGCCGACCGTGAACTCGCGCCACAGCAGCATCAAAGCGGCCATCACCGCCGGGCCGAGGAACAGGCCGAGGAGGTGGAAGGTCTCGACCCCGCCGAGGATGCCGAGCAGCACCCACAGGAACGGCAGCTTGGTGGTGCCGCCGATGAGCGCCGGGCGCACGAAGTGGTCGGCCACGAACGTCACGACGAAGCCCGCGACCGCCACGATCACCGCCGCCTTCACCGAGCTCGCCGCCACGAGCAGCAGCGCCGCGATGGCGATGGCGAGCGCCGCGCCGAACGGGATCATCGCGGCGACCGCGGTGAACGCGCCGAGCAGCACCGGGTGCGGCACGCCGGCGAAGTAGTAGACGATGCCGAGGACGACGCCCTCGCCGAGGCCGACGAGGACGAGGCCGTCGACGGTGCCGTGCACCGAGGCGACCATCTGTCGGCCGACCCGCTCGCCGCGCGGCCCGAACAGGCGGTTGCACGCCACGAGGACCTGGTCGCGGATGGTGCGGCCGTCGCGGAACAGGAAGAACAGGGCGACGAGGCTGAAGCCGAACAGCACGACGCGATGCACCACCTCCTTGCCGACGTTGCGCGACACCCCGATCACGGAATCGTTGTCGAGCTTGCGCAGCAGGTCGGAGCCGGCGTCGGGATGGCTGAGGTTGGCGCTCCACCAAGCGGACGCCTGGGCCGCGCCGTAGGGCAGGTGATTGATGACGTCCGGCACGGGGACGCCGTCCTTCTCGGCCGTGCGCACGAAGTCGAGCACGTCGTGCGCCTCGCGGGCCGCCTGGACGCCGAGGATGACGAGCGGCGCGAGGAAGACGAGGGCGACGAGGAGCGTCGCCACGAGCGGAAGCACGACGTTGTGGCCGCCGGGGGGAAACCGCCGTTCGGCGCGCGCGTAGAGCGGCCACAGCGCGATCGCCAGCACCACCGCCCAGGCGAGCGCCGGCAGGAAGCCGGACAGGATCCAGAGGCCGAGCGCCGACAGCGCCAGCACCAGCGCCACGCGGGCGATCCCCTGGCCGCGCGCCTTCTCCACCGGCGGGAGCGGCGGGGCGCGGTCCGGCGGCGCGTGGTCGGTACGAAGCGTCTGGTCCATAAGGCGGGTCCTCCGGCGCGATCCGCCGCGCGCTCATGTAGGCCGCCGTGGGACCTTTGCCATCCGGCGAAGCCCGCCTGGAGGGCCACATGGTTGCCGGGCCGGACCCCCTCGTGTAGAGGTCGCGGCCACTTGACGGGGCGGCGCAGGGCGCCCTCCGCCACCGGGCCGTGCGGATGGGGGCGCCGCGTCGAGCATCGGCGGCGGCCCGTCGCACCCATCCCGATTCGGCGAGAACGCATGTCAGACCAGCCCAGCACCGGCACCGCCACCTTCGAGCGCGTGGCCGACATCATCGCCGACACCGCCGACATCCCGCGCGAGAAGATCACGCCCGAGAGCCACGCGATCGACGACCTCGGCATCGACAGCCTCGCCTTCCTCGACATCGCCTTCGCCGTCGACAAGGCGTTCGGGATCAAGCTGCCGCTGGAGCGCTGGACCCAGGAGGTCAACGAAGGCAAGGTGCCGGCCGAGGAATACTTCGTGCTGAAGAACCTCTGCGCCCGCATCGACGCGCTGGTCGCGGAAAAGGCCGCCAAGGTCTGAGCCGACGCGAACGACCTTCCGAACACGTCTGCGGATCGGCAGCCCATGCGCCTCGAATACTTCGAGATGATCGATTCCGTGGTGAGCCTCGACCGCGCCGCCGGCCGGATCGAGGCCCTGGCCCAGGTGCCGACGGAGAGCCCGGTCTTCGAGGGGCACTTCCCCGGCCACCCTCTGGTGCCAGGCGTGCTGCTCACCGAGACCATGGCGCAGGCCTCGGGCTACCTCGTGCTGGCCCACCTGAACTTCGCGCAGATGCCGTTCCTGATGGCGGTGGACAAGGCGCGCTTCCGCTCCTTCGTCGGCCCCGGCGCGACGCTGACCGTGACCGCGAGCCTGGAGCACGACGGCTCGGGCTACGCGGTGACCAAGGCCGCGATCCGCCACGACGGCAAGCTCCTGGCCGACGCCGAGCTCCGCTTCCGCACCATGCCGTTCCCGGACGGGCTCGACGCCCTGATGCGCGCGCGCACCGCGAAGATCGGCCTCGTGATCGACGGGGATGCGCCGGGAGAAGCCGAATGAGCCGCGCCGTCGTCGTCACCGGGATCGGCCTCGTTTCCTGCGTCGGCGAGGGCCTGGCCGCCCACCTCGACGCCCTCGACGCCGGCGCCGCGCCACGGACCGACGCGGCGACCTTCGCGCCGTATCCCGTCCACCCGGCTCCGGCGATCGCCTGGGACGGGCAGATCCCGAAGAAGTCCGACCAGCGCCAGATGGAGGCGTGGCAGCGCCTCGGCGTCTACGCCGCCGGCCTCGCGCTCGACTCGGCCGGGGTGAAGGACGACGCCGGGTTCAAGCAGGCGCTCCATCTCGTGGTCGCGGCCGGCGGCGGCGAGCGCGACTACGCGGTCGACGGGGCGATCCTCACCGGCCTGCGCGAGGCCGAGCACGCCGGCGCCTACCTCAACGAGCGGCTGCAGAACGACCTGCGCCCGACGCTGTTCCTGGCGCAGCTCTCGAACCTCTTGGCCGGCAACATCGCCATCGTCCACGGCGTCACAGGCGCGTCGCGCACCTTCATGGGCGAGGAGGCCTCGGGCGTCGACGCGCTGCGCATCGGGCAGGCGCGGATCGCCTCGGGCCAGATCGACGCGATGCTGGTCGGCGGCTCCTACAGCGCCGAGCGGCCGGACGTGATGGTCGTCCACGAGATGGGCGGTTTCCTGCGCAAGCCCGACTACGCGCCGGTCTTCGACCGCGCGGATGCGCCGGGCTTCGTCCTCGGCAGCTGCGCCGCCTTCCTGACGCTCGAATCCGCCGAGACCGCGGCTGCACGCGGCGCCCGCGCGCTCGCGCGGCTCGGACCGGTGGCGAGCGATCGGACGCGGCGCGAGCCGGGCGGCGTCGCGACCAGCCTCGACGCCCTGTGGCGGCAAGCGGGCATCGCGCAGGCCGCGGCGATCGTCTCGGGCGCCACCGGCGTCGCGGCGATCACCGACGAGGAGCGCGCGCGCCTGTCGGCCCTGGCACCCGACCGGCCGGTCCACGCCCTCGGCGACCTGGTCGGCCATGGCCTCGAGGTGACGGCGCCGTTCGGCGCGGCCCTTGCGGCCGGGCTCGTGGCCGAGCGGGGCCTTGCCGAGGTCGCGGTGACCACCGTCGGCCACCGTCGCGGCGAGGGCGTGCTGCGGCTGACGTCCGCCTGAGCGGCGGTCTTCCAGACGCCCCTTCGACCAGACGCCCCTTCGACAAGTGTCACTCCCACCCACCACCTCATCCTGAGGTGCCCGCCTTGGCGGGCCTCGAAGGAGGCCTCCAGCCGACGCGCGATCCCTGGAGGTCTCCTTCGAGGCGGCTTGCGGCCGCACCTCAGGATGAGGGGGGTGGACGGGAGTCGGCCGCCGCGGTCGGCGGGTTCGTCCCTTCTTGCCGTTCCTACTTCGCCGCCGTCGTCAGCGGGCAGCCGCTGGCCTCGGCGGTGGCGAAGGCCTCCGGGCCGGGCACCGTGGCGAGCTTCTTGTAGAGGTCCCAGTCGCCCTTCGACTCGGCGGGCTTCTTGACCTCGAACAGATACATGTCGTGGACCATGCGACCGTTCGGCAGGACCTTGCCGCCCTTGGCGAAGACGTCGTCCACCGGCATCGTGTGCAGCAGCGTGTTGACCGCCTCGGTCTCGTCGGTGCCGGCGGCCTTCACCGCCTTCAGGTATTGCAGCACCGCCGAATAGGTGCCGACATGGATCATGTTAGGCATCTTGCCGGTGCGCTTCATGAAGCGCTGCCCGAACGCGCGGGTCTCGTCGGTGAGGTCCCAGTACCAGCCCTCGGTGAGGGTCAGCCCCTGCGCGACCTTGAGGCCGAGGCCCTTCACCTCGGCCAGGGTGAACAGCAGCGCCGCGAGCCGCTGCCCGCCCTCGACGATGCCGAACTCGGCCGCCTGCTTGATGCTGTTGGAGGTGTCGAGCCCGGCGTTGGCCAGGCCGATCACCTTGGCGCCAGACCCTTGCGCCTGCAGCAGGAACGAGGAGAAGTCCTGCGCCGAGAGCGGGTGGCGGACGTTGCCCAGGATCTTGCCGCCCTTCGAGGTGACGTAGCGGGCGATCTCGGCTTCCAGCGAGTAGCCGAAGGCGTAGTCGGCGGTCAGCATGAACCAGGTGTCGCCGCCCTGCTGCACCAGGGCGCCGCCGGTGCCGACGGCGAGCGCATGGGTGTCGTAGGCCCAGTGGTAGCCGTAGGGGGTGCAGGCCTTGCCGGTGAGGTCGGCGGTGGCCGCGCCGGTGGTGATGGTGATCTTGCGCTTCTCTTTCGACAAGCCCTGGACGGCGAGCGCCACCGACGAGGTCGTCAGCTCCATGATCGCGTCGACGTTGTCGCGGTCGTACCATTGCCGAGCGATGCCGGACGCGATGTCGGGCTTGTTCTGGTGGTCGGCCGAGACGAGTTCGATCGGCGTTCCGTTCATCGAGCCGCCGAAATCCTCCACCGCCATCCGCGCCGCCTCGATCGAGGAGCGGCCGCCGAACTCGGCGTAGGTGCCGGACTGGTCGTTGAGGATGCCGATCTTCACCACGCCGTCCGAGAAGCCCTGCGCGGCGGCGGGCGCGGCGAGCGCGGCGAGCGCGACGCTCAGCGCGAGACGAACCTGTCCCTTGGTCATGCGTATCCTCCCGGATGTCGTGATCTTGTCGTTCGGCCGCCGTTCGGGCGGTCCGGGGCGCATGCTAGGCGAAGGCCGGGCGCACAACCACGGCGAGCGTCGGCTTCCGTGTTACGCTTTGGGCGGAGCTTCACCGGCGAGGAAGGGGCGGAGCGCCGCGAGCGTCGCCGACGGGTTCTCCTCGGCCAGGAAGTGGCCGGACTCGATCGCGGCGCCGACCGCGTCCGGCGCGAGCGTCCGCCGCCAGGCCGCGAGCGCCGTCTCGGGCTTTTCGTGGTCCAGGTAGCGTGTGCTGGCGAGAACCAGGGCCGGCATCGCCAGGGTTCGGCCGGCCGCGATGTCCGCTTCGTCGGCCGCGCGGTCGGGGCCGGCGCCGGCGCGGTAATCCTCGCACATCGCGTGGATGCGCTCGGGCACGCCCCAGGCCTGGGCGTAGAGGTCGAGCGCACGCGGGTCGAAGGCCGAGAGGTCCTTGCCCGCCGTCCACCCGGCGATCAGCCTCCGGAAGTAGCCGTCCGGGTCCCGGCCGATCGCGGTCTCCGGGTTCGGGGCGGGCTCGGCCAGGAACGGCCAGTGCGGGTTCATGCCCGGCGCGGCCTCGATCCGCGCCCACTGCACCACCGTCGGCACCACGTCGAGGAGGGCGAGCTTCGAGACGCGGCCCGGATGGTCGAGGGCGAGGCGGTAGGCGACGCGGGCGCCGCGGTCGTGCCCGGCCAGCGCGAAGCGGACATGGCCGATCCGCTCCATCAGCGCCACGATCTCCGCGCCGACCCGGCGCTTGGCGTAAGGCTCGTGTCCGGAATCGCTCGGGGGCGCCGACGACCAGCCGTAGCCCGGCAGGTCGAGGCAGATCACGCGATGGTCGCGCGCCAAGTCCGGGGCGACGCGGTGCCAGAGCGCGTGGCTTTGCGGAAAGCCGTGGAGCAGCAGCAGCGGCGGCGCGTCCGCCGGGCCGCCGACCCGGGCGAAGGCCTTGCCCCAGGCCGCCTCCATCCAGAGGGCCTCGAACCCGGGAAACAGATCCTCGCCACCGCTCGGCATGCGCCTTCCTCCGACGTTTCGCGACCGTGGCCCGGAGCGGCGGCGGCGCGCGTCCGCAGGCAACGCATCGGAAGGCGCCGGGCTCCACCCACGACGCGCAGGATCGTGAAGTGCGGTACGAATAATATCTTAATGCCTGCCTTGGAGGATAGGGTCACGATCGATGGTGCCCGAATGCCCGTACGAACCTTGGTAGATCTTGCGAAGACCGAACCCGACTGGTTCTGGGAGACCGACGCGTCGCAGAACTTCAGCTACCTGTCTCCCGAGGCGGAACGCGTCCTCGGGCGCAACGCCGAGACGCTGACCGGCACGTCGCGGATCGCGGTCGCCGCGAACGGGGGCGACCGCCTGTCCTGGATGCCGTACGTCACCGCGATCGACCGGCGGGAGGCCTTCGCCGGCTTCATCTTTCCCTACGCCCATCCCGACGGCAACGTGCGCTGGTTCCGGATCGGCGGCGAGCCGGTGGTCGCGCAGGACGGGACCTTCCGCGGCTATCGCGGCATCGGCACCGACATCGGCTCCGAAGGCCAGACGCGCAGCGCGCTCGCCGAGACGCTGGCGGAGCTGCGCGCCTCGCATGCCAGCCTCGTCGAGCAGAACAACCGTTTTGCGGCGGCGCTGAGCAACATGACCCAGGGCCTGTGCCTGTTCGACGACGCGGCGCGCCTCGTCATCTACAACCAGCGGTATTGCGAACTCTTCGGCATCGCTCCGGACAGGCTGCACGTCGGCATGACCCAGCGCGAGATCTGCGCGATGCTGGTGGCCGCCGGCCGATACCGCGGCGACCCCACGGCCGACGCCCTGTGCGAGGGCACGCGCCGGGCCCTGCTCGACGCCGACCCGAAACCGATCCAACGCGAGCTCGCCGACGGCCGGATCCTCGCCGTGTGCTACCGCACGATCGAGGGCGGCGGCTGGGTCTCGACCTTCGAGGACATCACCGAACGGCGCCGCAACGAGGCGCGGATCGCGCACATGGCGCGCCACGACGCGTTGACCGACCTGGCGAACCGCACGGCGTTTCGCGAGCACGGCCTCGACATGCTCGGCAGGCCGCGGCTCGCGGGCGAGACCAACCGGCTGGCGATCCTCTGCCTCGACCTCGACCGGTTCAAGGCGATCAACGACATGCACGGGCACGGCGCCGGCGACGCGCTGCTGCGGGCGGTCTCGGAACGGCTTTGCGCCCGGGTGCGCACGGGGGACCTCGTGGCGCGCCTCGGCGGGGACGAGTTCGCGGTGCTGCACCGGGTCTCCGACGCCGCCGGCGCGCTGGCGCTGGCCGGGCGGATGATCGCGATGGTGAGCACGCCCTACGACCTCGACGGCTACACCGTCGAGATCGGCATGAGCGTCGGCATCGCCATCGCCGACGACGCGGCCGACGACATCGACCGGCTGCTCAAGAACGCCGACACCGCGCTCTATCACACCAAGGCCAAGGGCCGCGGCACCGCCTGCCTGTTCGAGCCGGCGATGGACGAGACCGCCGAAATCCGCCGCGCGATCGAGCGCGACCTCGCCGACGCCCTCCGGCAGGGCCTGTTCGAGGTGCATTACCAGCCGCTGGTCAACCTCGGCAGCAATCGGATTACCGGCGTTGAAGCCCTGGTCCGCTGGCGCCACCCGGAACGCGGGCTGATCTCGCCCGCCACCTTCATCCCGGTGGCCGAAGAGACCGGTCTCATCGTCGCCCTCGGGGAATGGGTGCTGAACCAGGCCTGCCGCGACGCCGTGGCCTGGCCGGAGGGGATCAGCGTCGCCGTCAACGTCTCGGCGGTCCAGCTCCGCAATCGCACCTTCGCGCAGACGGTGCTGCTCGCCCTCGCCGCGAGCGGGCTGCGCGCCGACCGCCTGGAGCTCGAGATCACCGAAAGCGTCCTGCTCGACGAGACCGAGGCCAACCTCGAGACCCTGCACCTGCTGCGCCGGACCGGGATCCGCATCTCGATGGACGATTTCGGCACCGGCTATTCGAGCCTGACCTACCTGCGCCGCTTCCCCTTCGACAAGATGAAGATCGACCGCTCCTTCGTCCAGGACGCCGGCAAGGCGACCGAGGCCGGCGCGATCATCCGCGCCCTCGTCGCCCTCGGCGGCAGCCTCGGCATCACCACCCTGGTCGAGGGCGTCGAGACCGAGGAGCAGCTCGCCGCCGTCCGCGCCGAGGGCTGCCAGGAGATGCAGGGGTTCCTGTTCAGCCGGCCGCGCCCGGCCGGCGAGATCACCGCGATGCTTGCGGCGGCGCGCGAGGAGGCGGTCGCCGCCTGAGAGTTAATACAACTCGGGATTGCATCTACATCGTTCCTTAAGCGGGCACCCATACGATAAGTTGTATCGCTGATCTGCGATGCAGCTATGGGATGTCGCGCGATGGGATCGACGGCGGGACGCGAGGGCAGGAAGCTGGCGGCCTGCCGCGGCGGCAACGCGGCGGTCGAGTTCGCACTGGTGACGCCGGTCCTGCTGCTGCTGTTTGCCGGCATCTGCGCCTTCGGCATCTATCTCGGCGCGGCGCACACCCTGCGCCAGGTCGCGGCGGAGGCGGCCCGCGCTTCGGTCGCCGGCGTCAGCGACGGCGAGCGCGCCTCCCTCGCCCAGGCCGTGGTGCAGCGCAGCCTCGCCGCCAGCGCGATGTTCAAGGCCGGCAGCGTCGCGGTCTCGGTCGGCACGAGCCCGGGCGACGCCACCGTCTACACGGTCACACTCACCTACGATTCCTCCGTCCTCGGGCTGAAGGCCCTCGGCAAGCTGGTCCCGCTCCCGCCGGACGTCTTCACCAGCACGGTCAGCGTGCGCCGGGGCGGCCTGTGAGGGCCCGCGTGCGCAATCTCCGGTCGGACCGGGGCGGCTCGGTCGCGGTGCTGGTGGCTTTGGGCGCGACCGCTCTGATGGGCGCGGCCGCGGTCGGGATCGACCTCGGCATGGTGATGCAGGCCAAGCGCAAGGCGCAGGGTGCGGTCGACATCGCCGCGATGCTGGCCGCCGCCGGCGCAGGCGGGGCCGACGCGCTCGCCCGCCGGTCGCTCGCCGACAACGGCTACGCCGCCGCCGCGGTGACTGTCTCGCCCGGCAGCTACGTCGGCGACGCCAAGGTCGCCCCCGCCGGCCGGTTCCAGGCCGGCGCCAGCCCAGCCAACGCCGTCCGCGTCGGGCTGAAGACGGGGGTGCCGGTGCACTTCGCGCAGGTGCTCGGCCTGCCCAAGACCGTGCCGATCCAGGTGACGGGCACGGCCGCGAGCGCCCGGTTCGCGGCCCTCTCGATCGGTTCCGGCGTGGCGGCGCTCGACGGCGGCGTCGCCAACGCCCTGCTCGGTGCGATGCTGGGCACCAAGCTGTCGCTCTCCGTCCTCGACTACAACGCCCTGCTGTCGACCCAAGTCGACGCCTTCCGCTTCCTCGACGCGCTGGCGGTCGGCCTGAACCTCCAGGCGGCGAACTACGCCGACCTCGTCGCCGCCAAGGCCAGCGTCGGGCAGCTCACCGCCGCCCTCAAGGTCGCCGCGCAGGGCACCTCCGGTGCCGGCGCCGCGGTGACGGCCCTGGCCAAGCTGATGGCCGCGCTGCCGAACGCCGGCGCGCTGGTTCCCGTCGCGCAGGTCGTCGACCTCGGCGACGCGGGAGCGCTGTCCCCGGCCCGCGGCGCCGCCGGCCCCCTGGTCGGCCTGATGGACGTGGTCGCCGACATCGCCGCGGGCGCCAACGGCCAGAACCAGATCGCCCTCGACCTCGGAGCGACGGTGCCGGGCCTGCTCGGCACCCGCCTGACGCTGGCGATCGGCGAGCGGCGGCAGAATTCGGGCTACGTCCAGCCGGGCACGGCGAACGCCACGGTCCACACCGCGCAGGTGCGCCTGCTGATCGAGACGACCTTGACGGCGCCGCTCGGCCTCGGAACCGTGACCCTGCCGATCTATGTCGAGGCGGCGCAGGCCTCGGCGACCCTGCGCACCATCGCCTGCCCCTGGACCGCCGCAACCCGGCGGCAGGTGACGGTGGACGCCCAGCCAGGCCTCGCGACGCTCGCCATCGCCAACGTGTCCCGCAGCAGCATCGCGGTCGGCGCCGCCACCCCCGACCTGACCCGCCCCGCGAACCTGATCGCGCTGCCGCTGCTGACCGTGCAGGGCACGGCGCGGGCGACCATCGCCAGCCCGACGCCCCAGACCCTGACCTTCTCCGACGACGACATCACGCGCCAGATCACGAAGACCGTGTCCACGACCGGCCTGACGCAGTCGCTGACCGGCAGCCTCGTCCAGGGCTTGTCCCTCTCGATCAACGGGCTGATGATCGTGCCGCCCCTGCTCGGGCCGCTCCTGTCCACCGCACTGATGGCGGTGACGCCGGCCCTCGACGGCGTGCTCGACACGACGTTGCGCATCCTCGGCCTGCGCCTCGGCTACGCCGACGTCACCGTCGACGGCACGATGTGCAACCAGGCCGTGCTGGTTCAGTAGCCCGCGCGTGCACGGCGCGAGGCGGGGGCCTCGCTTTCGATCAGTGCCCGCGTCCGAGCCCGCGTGCCGACCCGCGTGCTTGCCCGCGCGACAGGGCGGCGATCTGCTGGCCGAGGCTGAGGAGCAGCACGTCGACGAGCAGACGCAACTCCGAGTTGTCGAGATGGTCGATCGATTCGCGGCAGGCGAGGGCGTGCGCGGCGGCGGTGTCGAGGATCGTCGACGGGTCTGGGCGCTCGCTGAAGGCGCCGAGGTCGAGGTCGCCCTCGGTGACGTCGATGATGATGCCGTGGCCGTGCAGCACGGTCCCGGCCTCGCTGCGGACGAGACGGCCGCGGTCGAGGATCCGGCGCACGCGGCCCGTGGCCGAGACGGTGCGGTATTCCGCGACGAACAGGCCGCCGCTCCGGCGCAGGCGCTTGAAGTGGCGCGACAGCTTGGGCAGGTCGTCCGGATGCACCCGGGCCTTGGCGCGCTCGAACGGGACGGGCAGCCCGGCGATCGCGTGGTCCCCCGCCAGCACGTCGGCGGCCCCGGCATCGAGGATGCAGCGATCGGGCTGGGCCGACCACGACCAGGTTCCGACGACGCCGGAGGCCGACAGGGCTGCGGTGAGGTCGACGGGCAACGCACGGGGCCGATCGATGACTTCGGGGCGCATGGAGGACCTCCACGGTTCGGTTGTAATTTCGCTCGGGAACCGGCGACATACAACCAAGGATGGAATTAATAGAGCGTTAATTCAACACGCGCTCCAGGCTCGATCCCGCTGCATTCTACCGATCCCGACGGGTTTCACGGTCGTGCCGCCCCGGCGATGCCGATCGCGATGTCTCGCGGTCCCCGCAAGGGTACCCTGGCCGAGACGCAGCGAAGTCGGGCGCCGGGAGGCAGGGTGTGCGGGGGCGTCAGCCGATCTGGCTGAACAGCGTCACGGCCCCGAAGACCAGCACGGACACGACCACCGCGGCGATCAGGATCAGGGCCGCACGCGATTCCTGCAATTCCGGCGACATGCCCACTCCATCGAAGCCGGCGACACGATGCGGTCGCGCGCAACCCGTTGACCTTGCGAACCTCGCATCGATCGTTCCGGCTGTCGAGGCGCGGACAGCCGGCCAAAGCGGTGCGCCAGCGCACAGCTTGGCCGCAGTTTCACCCCTACGTTGAAATCCTGCCGAAGCCCAGCCTGCGTCCGCGCAAGGCGCGCCGCATCCGGCATGGAGTGGTGGTCATGACCTCGTCCCTGCGCATCGCCGCCCTCGTGCTCGTGGCCCTGCCGATCGCCTCGGCGCAGGCCAGGGACACGCATCAGAAGCCGATGACCCCGCGCGACCGCGCCGCCTTCGAGACCGCCCAGAAGTTCTCGGCCCGCATGGGCCGGCTCGACGCGCTGATGGGCGGCGTCCCGCGCGGCACGGCCGCGCCCCGCGCACGCTCGGCCAACGCCGAGCACTGATACGGCATCCGCTTGATTAAAGCGGCTGCCGTATCGGCAAGCCCGCGCGGCGCACGAGCGAAGGTAAAATCCGCCATCCCGGAGGGATCAACCGGATTTGGTATGACGCGGCGCGACCTAGCCGAGGCCGCCGGCCTCGACGACGAAGCGCGCGACCGCGTCGGCCCCGGCGCCCTCGCGCAGGGACGCGAACACGTAGGGCCGCGTCCCGCGCATGCGCTTGGTGTCCGCCTCCATCACCCCGAGGTCGGCGCCGACCAGCGGCGCGAGGTCGGTCTTGTTGACGATGAGCAGGTCCGAGCGGGTGATGCCGGGGCCGCCTTTCCGTGGGATCTTCTCGCCGCCCGCCACGTCGATGACGTAGAGCGTGATGTCGGCAAGCTCCGGCGAGAAGGTCGCCGCGAGGTTGTCGCCGCCCGACTCGATCAGGATCAGGTCGAGCTTCGGAAAGCGCCGGCGCATCTCGGCCACCGCCGCGAGGTTGATCGAGGCGTCCTCCCGGATCGCCGTGTGCGGGCAGCCGCCGGTCTCGACCCCCATGATCCGCTCCTCGGGCAGCGCGCCGGCCACCGTGAGGATGCGGGCGTCCTCCTTGGTGTAGATGTCGTTGGTGATCGCGCAGATCTCGTAGGTGTCGCGGAAGCGCTTGCACAACTGCTCCATCAGCGCGGTCTTGCCCGAGCCGACGGGGCCGCCGATGCCGACGCGCAGAGGTCCGTTGTTCGATGCCATGCGGGCAAGCTCCGTCAGAGGATCACGAGCGGAAGATCCGCGAATACTGGGTCTCGTGCCGGAACGAGCCGAGATCCAGGCGAAGCGTCGCCGAGCCGAGGTCGTCGAGGCTGCAGGCCTCGGCCTGCTCCGCGAGCGCGGCGATGCGGGGGCTCAAGGCCGCGATGATCCGGGTGCCCGCGGCCTGCCCGATCGGCGCGGCGCGCAACGCCGCGGAGACGAGGTTCTGGATGAAGGCGAGGCCGTAGGCGGCCAGAAGCGCCGGCCGATCCATGCCGTGCGCCGCCGCCGCAGCCCCCACCGCGACTGGGTAGGCGACCGCTCCCGGCAGCGCCTCGGCGACCGCGTCGAGGGGTGGGCACGGCCACGCCGCCGGGGTCGCGTCGAGGAAGCTGCGGCCCTGCTGGCTCGTCTCGAGGTGGAGCTCGCGCGACGGCGCCAGCGCCAGGGCGAGATCGTTGATCGCGACAAGCTCCGGCATCGTCCCCGCAGCAACGGCGCGGTGGGCGTGGGCCGCCAGGATCAGGTCGTTGCGGCCGGCGCCGTGCTCCATCACGTCGCCGAGCCAGCCGGCGATGCCCGCCTCGTCGGCGACGTCGCCCGCCTCCACCGCCCATTCGAGTCCGTGCGAGTAGGCGTAGGCGCCGACCGGGTAGGTCGGCGACAGCCACGCCATCAGCCGGATGCGTTCAATCATGGGTGTGGTAGCGCCCGTCGCCGTGATGGTGGGCGTGGCCGCCCGCAGGCTCGCCGGGGTGGCCGGCATCGTGGCCATGCGCCGGGGCGTGGCCGCCGGCGTAGGCGCCGCCTTCCGGCCGGAACGGGCGCTCCACCGGTTCGGCGCTGCCCCCCAAGCCCAGCACCATCTCGGCGAGCACGTGGTCGTAGGCGATGTAGACCGCGTCGTCCGTGATCTCGGCCGGGATGTGCCGGTTGCCGATGTGCCAGATCAGCCGCTTCAGGGCGTGGTCCGAGCCTGCGCGCACCGCCAGCAGGCGCTCGGGCGCGGCCTCGACCCAGACCAGCCGCCCGTCCTCCAGCGCCAGCGCGTCGCCGTCGTCGAGCACCGTGGGCTCGGGCAGGTCGAGCAGGAAGGCGAGCCCGCCGACCCCGCGCATCGCCATGCGGCGGCGGTGCCGGTCGCCGTGGTCGAGGACGATGCGGTCGACGATCTCGCCCCGGGCGAGGGCGGCGGCGCGGATGACGCTTGTGGCGCGGATCATGGGGTCAGGACTGATCCAGCAGGTCGGGCTCCTTGGGCAGGTAATCGAGATCGAGCGCCTGGACGACCGTGAACGGCGGCACTTCCGGGAACAGCGTGACGTCGATCCCGGTCTCCTTCGACGCCAGCAGGCGGCCGGACAGGTAGCTCGCCGCGAAGACGCTCGCCGGATGTGGTTTCAGGCTGGGACTTGCCCGCAGGATCAAGGCGATCTGCGTGCGCTGCTCGAAGATCGTCGCCGTCCACCCGTTCTTGCGGGCACCGGGCTGATATTTCCACTTGAGGAGGTGACCAAGCAGGACGACGAGGCGATTTCCGATCTCGCGCTCCTCGCTGCCGCCCACGCTCGCCACCTCGTCGATCAGGTTTTCCAGGTCGAGCTCATCGAACCGGCGGGCCCGCAGCAGTTCGGCCTGGGCCTGCGTCCAGAGGTAGAAGTCCGTCTCATACGGATCGGCAACTGGCGGCGGCTTCAGCCCGGCGTTCGACATCGTGGCTCTCCTCGAACGCTCCCATCCTACCTCAGAACAGGAAATACCGCTGCGCCATCGGCAGCACGTCCGCCGGCTCGCAGACCAGCAGCTCGCCGTCGGCGCGCACGTCGTAGGTCTCGGGGTCGACCTCGATCTCGGGCGTCGCGTCGTTGAGGATCATGCTCTTCTTCGAGATGCCGCCGCGCACGTTCTCCACCGCGACGAGCTGCTTCTGGACGCCCAGGCGCTCGCGCAGGCCGTCCTCGATCGCCGCCTTGGAGACGAAGGTCAGCGCCGTGGAGAACGGCGCGCGGCCGAAGGCGCCGAACATCGGGCGGTAATGCACCGGCTGCGGCGTCGGAATCGAGGCGTTGGGGTCGCCCATCGGCGCCACCGCGATCATACCGCCCTTGATCACGAGATCGGGCTTCACCCCGAAGAAGGCCGGCGACCACAGCACGAGGTCGGCGAGCTTGCCGGACTCCACCGAGCCGATATGGGCCGAGACGCCGTGCGCGATCGCCGGGTTGATCGTGTACTTGGCGATGTAGCGCCGCGCCCGCAGGTTGTCGTTGCCGCTCCCGTCGCCGGGCAGGGCGCCGCGCTGGCGCTTCATCTTGTCCGCCGTCTGCCAGGTGCGGATCGCGACCTCGCCGACCCGACCCATCGCCTGGCTGTCCGACGACATCATCGAGAGCGCGCCGATGTCGTGCAGGATGTCCTCGGCGGCGATCGTCTCCTTGCGGATGCGGCTCTCGGCGAAGGCGAGGTCCTCGGGGATCGACGGGTCGAGGTGGTGGCACACCATCAGCATGTCGAGATGCTCGTCGATGGTGTTCTTCGTATAGGGCCGCGTCGGATTCGTGGACGACGGGAGGACGTAGGGGAGTCCGGCCACCTTGATGATGTCGGGCGCGTGCCCGCCGCCGGCGCCCTCGGTGTGGAAGGCGTGGATCGTGCGGCCGGCAAACGCCGCGATCGTGTCCTCGACGAAGCCGGACTCGTTCAAGGTGTCGGTGTGGATCATCACCTGCACGTCGTGCTCGTCGGCGACCGTCAGGCAGGTGTCGATCGCTTTCGGCGTGGTGCCCCAATCCTCGTGGAGCTTGAGGGCGCAGGCGCCGGCCCGCACCATCTCGACGAGCGCGTCGGGGCGCGAGGCGTTGCCCTTGCCCGCGAAGGCCAGGTTCATGGGGAAGCTGTCGGCCGCCTCGATCATCCGGGCGATGTGCCAGGGGCCGGGGGTGCAGGTGGTGGCGAAGGTGCCGTGCGCGGGCCCGGTGCCGCCGCCGAGCATCGTGGTGATGCCCGAGCACAGGGCCTCGTCGATCTGCTGCGGGCAGATGAAGTGGATGTGGCTGTCGAAACCGCCGGCGGTGAGGATCTTGCCCTCGCCGGCGATGACCTCGGTGCCCGGCCCGACGACGATGTCGACGCGCGGCTGGATGTCCGGGTTGCCGGCCTTGCCGAGCCGGACGATGCGGCCCTTCACGATCCCGACGTCGCACTTGATCACGCCCCAGTGGTCGAGGACGACCGCGTTGGTGATCACCGTGTCGACCGCGCCGCCGGCGTTGGTGACCTGGCTCTGTCCCATGCCGTCGCGGATCACCTTGCCGCCGCCGAACTTCACCTCCTCGCCATAGGTGGTGAGGTCGCGCTCGACCTCGATCTCCAGGCAGGTGTCGGCGAGCCGGATGCGGTCGCCGGTGGTCGGCCCGAACATGTCGGCGTAGGCGGCACGGGGGAGGGCGGCGCGGGGGGGCATGTTGGCCAAGACGGCTCTCCGTGTCCGTTCAGGACGTCAGAAGCGAAAATGCCGGCTCTGCGGCGGCGTCGACATCGAACGTCACGGTGGTGGCAGCACCTGCGAGGCGGTTCAGATGCCCGATCAGGTAATCTGGGAAGTCGGCTCGTCCGATCCGCCAATCGGCAATCGCTGCGCAGATCGCGGTCCGATCGGTGAACACGACGTGCGGGGATGCCGCGAGCACGTCCATGAGCGCGAGGAGATCGGATTTCGTGAATCCTTCCCGGCGCATCAACGTCCAAACGAACTCGATCAGCACCACGGGATTCACCAGCGCAGGCTCTGCCAGCCGTTCGGCATCGAGCAGGAAGGCGGTCGCTATCGGGGCCTGTACCGCGTCGTCCTGCAGGGTATGGCGAAGCAGGACGTTCGTATCGACGCCGATCATGCGCGAGTCTTCGTCCGCTCGTCCTCGGAAACGAGGTAATCTCCAATCGGATCGCCATCGGCATGCGCAACGGCGCGACGCCGTGCGGCAAGGCCGATCGACGGCATCGAAGACAGGTCGCTCGGCGTCACAGCCCGTTCTCGGCCCAAGCCCGGCTGCGCCTGCAACAGGACGCGACCCGCCTCGTCCTGATCGAAGATCACGGTATCGCCCGGCCTAAGCTTGAGCGCTTCCCGCACCGGGAAAGGGACCGTCACCTCCCCGCGGATCGACATGGTCGTCTCGAACTTTCCCATCGTCCATCTCCAAATCCGTCCGTACGGTGGACCTGATCTCCGTTACAGCGCCCCCATCACGTCGCCGCGAAAACCATACACGGTCCGCCCGCCGGCCAGCGGCACCAGCACGACCTCCCGCGTCGAGCCCGGCTCGAACCGCACCGCCGTGCCCGGGGCGATGTCGAGGCGTTGGCCGCGCGCCTTCTCGCGGTCGAAGCGCAGCCCTGGGTTGACCTCGAAGAAGTGGTAATGCGAGCCGACCTGGATCGGTCGGTCGCCGACGTTGGCGACCTCGACCAGGGTGCGCTCGGCGCCTTCGTTGAACACGATCTCGCCCGGCTGCGTGGTGATCGCGCCGGGTACGTCGGGGGAGGCCACGCCGCGCACCGGATGGTGCACCGTGACGAGCTTGGTGCCGTCGGGGAAGGTCGCCTCGACCTGGATGTCGTGGATCATCTCACTGATGCCCGGCATCACCTGGTCGACGGTGAGCACGTTGGCGCCCGCCTGCATCAGCTCGGCGACCGAGCGCCCGTCGCGGGCGCCCTCCACCACGAAGTCGGTGATCAGCGCGATCGCCTCCGGGTGGTTGAGCTTGACGCCGCGGGCGAGGCGGTTCCGCGCGACCTGCGCGGCCATCGCCACGAGGAGCTTGTCTTTTTCGCGGGGGGTCAGGAGCACGATGGTCCCTCTCGCATGCCGGCGGCCCGAAGCGCCCGTTTCAAGCATCGGTTCGTGGGGGAGCAAGGATCATGCTGGTACGACGGTCAAGCCGCAGGGCGCACCGGAACGACGAACCGCGGGGCTGATTGGTCCGACGCGCGTCCGTACATGGCGCGTTCACGCGCACGCTGCATCCTGCGGACCCGAACATGACGATTCCCTTCCCCATTGCCCAGGTAAACGCGCGTCCCGTGGGCCTCGCCGAGCTCGCCGCCTCCGCTGTGGCGCGCGCGCCGGCCCCCGATCGCCACGACAGCTTCCCGGTGGAGGCGATGGCGGCCTTGCGCGGGGCCGGCCTGCTCGCCGCGCCGCTGCCCGAGGCGCTGGGCGGGGCGGGCCTGTGCACGCCCGCGGGCACCGAGCGCCTGCGCGACGTGCTGCGCGGGATCGGCCGCGGCAACCTCGCGGTCGGCCGGATCTACGAGGGCCACGTCAACGCGCTGGCGCTGGTGCTGCGCTACGGCAGCGACCCGGTGCGCGCCCGGCTCGCGGCCGACGCCCGCGCCGGACACCTGTTCGGCGTGTGGAACACCGAGCCGGCGGAGCCGGGCGGCCTCGCGATCGGCCCCGAGGCGGACCCGGTGCTCACCGGCGCGAAGTCCTACGCGTCCGGGGCCGGATACGTGACGCGGCCGCTGGTGACGGCGCGGTTGCCCGACGGGCGCCGCCAGATGCTCGTGGTGCCACTCGATCCGGAATCCCGCGCCGACCTGTCCGGCTGGCGCGCGCACGGGATGCGGGCCTCGGCCACCGGGACGGTCGACTTCACGGGCCTGCGGGTCGACCCCCTGGACCGGGTCGGCGCGCCGGACGACTACTACCGCCAGCCGTTCTTCGCGGCCGGCGCCTGGCGCTTCCTCGCGGTGCAGTGCGGCGGGATCGAAGCGGTGCTGGAGGCACATCGCGGCCACCTGGCGGCCACCGGGCGCGGCGCCGACCCGCACCAGCGCGCCCGCCTCGGGCAGGCGGCTACCGCCGCCGAGACCGCGCGCCTGTTCGTCGAGCGCGCCGGCCACATGGCCACCGCCGAGCCCGTCTCGGGCGACCGCGCAGTCGCCTACGTCGCCCTCGCCCGCGGCGCGGTCGAGCGGGCCGGCCTCGACGCGATCGAGCTGGCCCAGCGCTCCGTCGGGCTCTCCGGCTTCCTCGAGGCCCACCCGCTCGAGCGGCTGGCGCGCGACCTCGCGACTTACCTGCGCCAGCCGGCCCCCGACGGGGCGCTTGCCGGCGCGGCGACCTACGTCGCCGAGTCCGAGGCCCCGGTCCACGCGCTCTGGCACGATTCCGAACCGGCCTGAAGCCGACCGACCCGAGAAGACGACTTCATGCGCGCCGACGCCTTCCTGCCCCTGCTCGACAGCCTTCCCGTCGCCGACCTGTCGGCGATGGCGACGCGCGGCCTCGTCGTGGTGGCGCCCCATCCCGACGACGAGAGCCTCGGCTGCGGCGGGCTGATCGCCGAGGCGCGGGCGCGCGACCTGCCGGTGCGGCTCGTCGTGGTCAGCGACGGCTGTGGCTCGCATCCGAACTCCCACCTGTACCCGCCCGAGCGGCTGCGCGGCTTGCGCGAGGAGGAGACCCGCCGGGCGGTGGCCGAGCTCGGGCTGGCACCGGAGCATGTCACCTTCCTGCGCCTGCCCGACGCGCACGTGCCGAGCGCCGGTGCGACGGCGCAGGCCGCAGCCGAGACGGTCGCGGACGCCGTCCGCGCGTGCGGGGCGGACGCGGTGTTCGTCACCTGGCGGCACGACCCGCATTGCGATCACACCGCGGCGGCCGACATCGTCGGGCTCGCCCGCCCGATGCTTCCCGGCATCCGCGCCTACGCCTACCCGGTCTGGGGCTGGACCCTGCCGCCGGAGCGCGAGGTCGGGCCGGCGCCGACCGGGTTCCGGCTCGACGTGTCGACCCACCGCGCCGCCAAGCGCCGCGCGGTGGCGGCCCACGCCTCACAGACGACCGGACTGATCGCCGACGATCCCGAGGGCTTCCGACTCTCGGAGGATATGGTCGACCGCCTGTGCGGCCCCTACGAGCGCTTCGTGGACCTGGCGGCATGACCCGCCGCGACGCCTCGCTGACGCCGGACTACTTCGCCGGGCTCTACGGAGCCGACCCCGATCCCGACCCGTGGGGCTTCACCACCAGCGCCTACGAGGCGGCCAAGTACGCGGCGACGCTCGCCGTGCTCCCGCGCGACCGCTACGCGTCGGGCCTCGAAATCGGCTGCTCGATCGGCGTCCTGACGCAGCGTCTGGCGCCGCGCTGCGAAACGCTGCTCGGCGTCGACGTGGTCGAGACCGCGCTGACGGCCGCGCGCGCCCGGAACGCCGCGACCCCGTGGGTGCGCTTCGAGCCCTGCGCGATCCCGGACGCCTGGCCGTCCGGCCGGTTCGACCTGATCGTGCTCTCGGAGGTCGCCTACTTCTTCACCCGCGCGGACATCGCCCGGATCGCGGCCCGGATCGGCGCGTCGATCCTGCCCGGCGGCGACATCGTGCTGGTGCACTGGCTCGGCGAGACAGACTATCCGCTCTCGGGCGACGGCGCGGCCGAGGCGCTGATCGCGGAAGTGCGCTTCGCCCAGGTCGTGCATCAGGCCCGCACCGACGCGTACCGCCTCGACGTGCTGCACGTGGACGAGGCGTCGGCATGAGCGTCAGCGTCGTCACCCTCAACAAGGGCCGCGGGCACCACCTCGCGCGCCTGCTCGAAGGCCTCGGGCGCTGCGCCCCGCCGGACGAGGCCGTCGTCGTCGAGATGGGCGGCGACACGGCGCCGCTTCCCGATCTCGGCTTCCCGATCCGGCGCACGCACCTGAGCCTCGACGGCCTGCCGCTCGCCGCGGCCCGCAACGCCGGGCGCCGCGCGGCCTCCGGCGACATCCTGGTCTACCTCGACGTCGACTGCATCCCATCCGCCGGCCTGGTCTCCGGGCTCGCAGCGGCCGCGTCCGAGCATGACGGGCTGATCTGCTGCGAGATCCGCTACCTGCCCGGTGGCGCCGTCTCGGACGGCTGGACCGAAGCCGGCCTCGACCGGGTCGGGCACCGCCATCCCGCGCGGCTCTTCCCGGAGGCCGGCGTGATCCCGGCGACGCAGCCCGGCCTGTTCTGGTCGCTGGCCTTCGCGGTGCGGGCGGCGACCTACGACCGCGTCGGCGGCTTCGACGAGGGGTTCACCGGCTACGGCGCCGAGGACACCGACCTCGCGTTCCGGGCGGAGCGGGCCGGGGTGCCGGTGCTGTTCGCGGGTGGGATGCACGCCTTCCACCAGCACCACCTGTCGTGCGACCCGCCGCTGCAGCACTTCTCCGACATCGTCGCCAACGCCCGGCGCTTCCACGACCGCCACGGGATCTGGCCGATGGACGGCTGGCTCGACGCCTTCGCCGAACTCGGGCTGGTGGAGGGCGACCGAGGCGGCGGACTCACCGTTCTGCGGCAGCCGACCGAGGCCGAGATCGCGGCCGCGCAAGTGCCGGCGCACCGGCCGTTCTGAGGCTCGGCCGGCCGACGCCGATTCAGCTCGCTTCGAGGCCGGCGGCGATGCCTTCGATCGCGGCGGCGAGGCGCGGCACCGCGTCGGGATCGTGCAGAGCGGAGATCGCCGCGGGGTCCAGGGCGAGGCCGGCCTTCACCAGGGCGGGCCATTCGTCGGCCTCGGGCCAGGACGAGCGGACCACGGCCGCGCCGAGACGTTCGAGCGCGGCCGCCTTCTCGGTCTGCTCGCCGAAGGCCCGCGGTTCGGGCAGGCAGACGAAGCGCCGCCCCGCCGCCGCCACCGCCGCGACCACGCCGTCGCCGGCGCCGCCGACGACCAGGGCGGCCCGGGCGAGGTGCGGGCCGATGTCGGCGACCCATCCGTGCAGGTGCAGGTTGGGGGGCAGGGTCGAGGGCAGGGCGGCACCCGCCACGGGTCCGAGGACGTGCCAGGCGCGCTCCGGCAC
>NZ_VRUT01000280.1:0-3073 GCF_008039465.1 Methylobacterium sp. WL120
GCGTGGCGCCTGCTGCGCGACGCGCTCGCCGTGCGACCCACCGATCCGGCCCTGCGGCTCTACGAGGGGCTGCTCGCCCTCGGGTTCGGCCGCGAGGCGGAGGCCGAGCGGGCCTTCCGCGGCGCGCTCTACCTCGACCGCGGCTACGTCATGGCCCACTACCATCTCGGCCTGCTGCTCGGGTCCCTCGGGCGGACCGCCGACGCGCGCCGGGCGCTGGACAACGCGGTCGCCTTGAGCCAAGCGCTGCCGCCGGATGCGCCCTTGCCCGAGGGCGACGGGGCGTGCGCCGGCGAGATCGCCCTCAGCGCCGCCGCGATCCGCGACGGCATCGGAACGGGGGCGGCGTGAACGCGGCGGATCGCCAGATGAAACCAGCCGACCGGCCGTCCGTTCCGCGCGCAGCGCCGCCGTGCGGGACGGAGCGTTTCGGCCTGCCGCTCTCCGGGGTCGCGCGCGTGCTCGCGGCGCGGCCGTGCACGCCGGTGCCGGGCGCCGCCCCCGCGATCCTCGGCCTCGTCGCCCTGTCCGGCCGGATCGTCGGCGTCGTCGGCCTCGCCCGCGCCCTCGGACGGCCGGGAGCGGACGTTGCCGCCGGCGGCCACCTCGTCGTCCTTCGCGCCGGCGGGACGCCGACCGCGCTCGCCGTCGACCGCGTGCTCGGGCTCGCCCATCTCGCCGAGGTCGCAGGCGACGCCGAGGGTGCGGAGGGCGGATTCGGCAGCGATGCGGTTTCGCGCTATGCCCCGGCCGATCCCGGCCCGTCCGGCCTCGGCGACTTCGTCGTCATCGACCTGCCGCAGCTGCTGCGGCGCACCCTGCCTTGAGACGCGAGACGCGCGCGATCCACGACGCCGCCGCCTGACCCGGAGCATCAGCCGCCTTGTCGATCTCCATCGGAAAACGGATCCTCCTCGGCTTCGCCGCCGTCACGGTGGTGCTGGTCGCCCTCGGCCTCTACGCCATCGGCCAGATCGGGTCGGTCCGCGACGCCACCGACACCATCGTCGCCCGCGACCTCGCGGTTTTGCGCCAGCTCGACATCCTCGGCAACCAGACGCGCGACCTCGGCGTGATGCGCCGCAACGCGGTGATCGCCACGCTGATGAAGGCGCAGGGCCGGCCCATGGGCGAGGAGGACGTCCTCGCCGCCTGGCGCCGCACGGCCGCCTCGACCGAAGGCCTCTTCGCCGACCTGATCCGCGAGGCCGACACCTATCGCAACCGCGCCCTCTCGGTGGACCGGACGGCGGCCTGGGACCGCCTCCACGCCGTCCTGCGCCAGGCCGTCGAGATCTATCGCCCGTACCGGGACGCCAGCGAGGCGCAGCTCGTGGCGGCGCTCGCCGGCGACGTCGCCGGCGTCGAGACCCGCAACGCCGAGATCAGCCGCGCCTACGAGGCGACCATCGCCGCCGTCGAGCGCACCCGCGTCGCCGTCGACGACAGCATCAGCGTCGGCCAGCGCGGGATCGGCGACATCCACGAGCGCTCGCGGCTCTCGATCCTGCTGACGCTGCTCGCCAGCGTCGTGCTGGCCATCCTCGTCACCATCCTGATCAGCCGCGCGGTGGTGCACCCGCTCGAAGGCGTGATGGCCTTCGCCGAGAAGGTCGGCGGCGGCGACCTGTCCCAGACGCTGACGGTGCGCGGCGGCGACGAGATCAGCCGCCTCGGCCGTGCGCTGAACGGCATGGTGGCGGGCCTGGCCGACCTCTCCCGCACCAACCGCGCCGCGACCTCGGACCTGAACGCCGCCGCCGCCGAGATCCGCGCCTCGGCGCAGGAGCAGGCGGCCTCCGTCGAGGAGCAGTTCGCCGCGGTGCAGGAGACGGCGGCGACGGTGGACGAGATCACCCATTCGGGCGCCCAGATCACGAAGCGGGCCGGCGAGGTGATCGCCACCGCACAGGCCACCGCCCAGACCTCGCGCCAGGGCCTGCGGGCGGTGGCCGACACCGCCAAGGCCATGGACGCGATCCGCGAGCAGGCGGAGGCGGTGGCCGGCAACATCGTAGCCCTGTCGGAGAAGACCCAGACGATCGGCGACATCATCGAGACGGTCAACGACATCTCGGAGCGCACCCACCTGCTGGCGCTCAACGCCGCGATCGAGGCGGCGGCGGCCGGCGAGAGCGGGCGCAGCTTCGCGGTGGTGGCCTCGGAGATGAAGCTTCTGGCCGACCAGGCCAAGGCGGCGACCACCCAGGTGCGCGGCATCCTCTCGGAGATCCAGCGCGGCATCAACACCTCGGTGATGCTGACCGAGGAGGCGGTGAAGCGCGCCGCCACCGGCAAGTCGCGCTCCGACACGACACAGCGGACGATCGAGGAGATCACGGCGCGCGTCGAGGAGAACGTCCAGACCTTCCAGCAGATCGTGGCCTCCACCAACCAGCAGCAGCTCGGCATCGAGCAGGTGATGGGCGCGCTCCAGAACATCCGGCAGGCGAGCCAGCAGACGGCCGCCGGCACCCGCGAGGTCGAGGCCGCCTCGGCCAACCTGACGGAGCTGGCCGGCGCGCTGATGGCGCTCGCCGAGCGCTACCGGCATTGATCGGCCGCAGGGCGCCGTGACCGACATCCGCCAGCTTCTGCTCGCGGCCTTCGAGGTCGAGCACCGCGAGCACATCGACGCGATCCGCGTGGCCTTGGGGGCCGAGGGCACCGGCCGTGCGCCCGACTGGAACGACATCTTCCGCCGGGCGCACAGTCTCAAGGGGGCGTCCCGGGCCGTCGACCTGCCGCCGGTCGAGGCGGTGGCGCACCGGCTCGAAAGCCTGTTCGAGCAGGTCTCGGCCGGCGCCCCCCTCGATCGCGAGGCCCGCAACGCGACCCACCTCGCACTCGACCGGATCGAGGCCTACGTCGCCGGGATGAAGGCCGACCCGGATCTCGCGATGCCGGACGACGCCATCGCAGCCCTCGACCGCTGCCTGGAGGGAGCCCGGCCGGCGAACGACGCCGAAACCCCGACGGCCGAGGCGGAACCGCCGGATCAGCCCGCACCGGTGCCGACGATCGAGGCGGCTCCTGCCCCGGCCGTGGCTCCGGCCTCGCCCCCTGTCTCCCC
>NZ_VRUT01000281.1:0-3019 GCF_008039465.1 Methylobacterium sp. WL120
GGCCGGGGGAATCGGGTCGGCCGGGGCGCCGAGCGCCGGGAGCGCGGCGGCGACGAGCGACAGGGCCGCCAGGGCGGCGATCGGTGCCGGAATCGGCGGAATGATTGGGAAGCGGGGCAGGGCGTCTCCTCGTATCCGGCTCGCAAGGGTTTCGGCGCATCACGCATGACGGGCCGGCGCGATGCAAAGCGGAGTCCGCTCACGCCTCGAGCGGGATCTCGATGCGGAAGCGGGCGCCCTGCCCGCGCGGGGTCGCGACCCGGGCGTCGAGCTGGCGGGCGAGGTTCGTGATCACCCGCATGCCGAGGCTGCGCGAGGCCCGGCCGATGTCGAAATCCGCCGGCAGGCCGACGCCGTCGTCCGACACGTCGAGGACGAGCATCCCGCCGGCGCAGGCGGCGCCGACGCGCACCTCGCCGGTCCGGTCCGGGTAGGCGTACTTGATGGCGTTGGTGACGAGCTCGTTGACCATCAGTCCCATCGGGATCGCCCGGTCGGCCGAGACCCGCAGCGGTTCTGCCGCGCACAGGATGCGGTGGCTCGGCGCGCTGCCCTGGAGGTTGGCCGCCAGCGTCTCGAGGAACTGCCCGAGGTCGATCTCGCCCGGCGTGGTGTCGCCCTGGCGCCAGAGCTGGTCGTGGACCCCGGCGATGGCCTCCACCCGGGTGCGGGCGTCGATCAGCGCGTCGCGCACCGGGCCCGCGTCGGCGTTGCGCGCCTGGAGCGCGAGCAGGCTCGCGACGATGGCCAGGCTGTTCTTCACCCGGTGGCTCATCTCGCGCACGAGCAGGTCCTGCCGCGTCAGAGCCTGCCGGAGCAGCCCTTCCGTGCGCTGCCGCTCGATCGCGCCGCCGAGCAGGTTGGCGAACCCCTGCATGAAGGCGATGTCGGCCTCCGTGAACATGCCCTCGCGGGTGTCGTCCACCTCGAGCACTCCGAAGGCGCCCTCGCGGTTCTCGATCAGCACGTTGATCGCCCGGCGGATGCCGTGCTCGGCCATGATCTGCGGCGTGCGGAAGCGGGCCTCGTTCTCGAGGTGGTTGGAGATCACCGGCCGGCCGGTCTTGAGGGCGAAGCCCGCGGGCGAGGCGAGGTCGGCGCCGACGCGGGCGCTGCCGACGACGTTCGGCCCCCAGCCGACGCCGGCGCGCACCAGCAGCATGTCCTCGTCGTGCAGGTGCTCCAGCGCCTTGCAGAACTCGGCGCCCATGCCCTCGGCGCAGAGTTCGGTCGCCCGCTGCAGCAACCCGTCGACGTCGTCGCCGCGCAGGGCCTCGACGCCGAACTCGGACAGGATGGCCTGCTGGCGGAGGCGGTAGGTCAGGTCCGGGTGGTGATCGCTCATGACCGGGGCAGGGTAGCAGGGATGGCCGCGGGAGGCGACGCGTTCCGGTCCCCCTACCCGTTCCGTCCTCGCCTTCGTGCCCCCCCGGCGCCCTGCCCCGCGCCCTAATCAGCACCTTGCCTGGCGACCTGCGATTGCAGGTCCACTGGCCTTTGCGCGGCGTGGTCCTATCTGGTTCGGTTCCAAGCTGCGCCATGCCCGGAGACCGCATGATACCTCTCAGGCTCACCGTGAACGGCACGGCGCGCGAGGTCCTCCTGGAGGATCCCCGCGTGACCCTGCTGGACCTGCTGCGCGAGCGCCTCCATCTCACCGGCTCGAAGAAGGGCTGCGACCGCGGACAGTGCGGCGCCTGCACGGTGCTGGTCGACGGCCGGCGGATCAACGCCTGCCTCGCGCTCGCGATCAGCCTCGACGGCGCCTCGGTCACCACGATCGAGGGCCTGGCGGACGGTGATCGCCTGCATCCGGTGCAGGAGGCCTTCATCGCCCATGACGGCTTCCAGTGCGGCTTCTGCACGCCGGGCCAGATCATGAGCGCGGTCGGGCTCATCGCCGAAGGTCAGGCGGGGACCGATCCCGAGCGGATCCGCGAGGGCATGAGCGGCAACCTCTGCCGCTGCGGCGCCTATGCGGGCATCGGCGACGCGGTGCTGGCCGCCCAGACCGCCGGCGACGGCCAAGCCGCCGGCGTGATGATGCGGGAGGACGCGGCGTGAACCTGTTCGACTACACCCGTCCCGCCAGCGTCGCTGAGGCGATCGCGGCGGCGCAGGCCCCCGGCGCCGCCTATCTCGGCGCCGGCACCAACCTGCTCGACCTGATGAAGGGCGGCGTCGTCACGCCGGCCCGCCTCGTCGACGTCACCCGCCTCCCCGGCCTCGACCGCCTCGACGTCCTCGACGACGGCGGCGTGCGGGTCGGCGCGCTGGTGCGCAACAGCGACCTCGCCCACGATCCGCATTTCGCCAAGGCCTATCCGGCGGTGGCCGAGGCGCTGCTGTCGGGTGCGTCGGCGCAGCTGCGCAACGCCGCGACCGCCGCCGGCAACCTGATGCAGCGCACCCGCTGCCCCTATTTCGCCGACGCCACCTCCCCCTGCAACAAGCGCACGCCGGGCTCGGGGTGTGCCGCGCTCGGTGGGGCGACGCGGCTGCACGCGGTGCTCGGCTGGAGCGAGCACTGCATCGCCACCCACCCGTCCGACTTCTGCGTGCCGCTGGCGGCCCTCGACGCCGTCGTCGAGATCGAGGGCGCGGCGGGCCGGCGCGAGGTGGCGCTCGAGTCCTTCCATCGCCTGCCCGGCGACGCGCCGGAGCGAGAGGCCGACCTTGCGCCGGGCGAGCTGATCACCGCGGTGCGGCTGCCGCCGGAGGCGGCGGGGTTTGCGGCCCATTCCCGCTATCTCAAGGTCCGCGACCGCACCTCCTACGCCTTCGCGGTGGTCTCTGCGGCGGCGGGCCTGCGCCTCGACGGCGACCGGATCGCCGAGGCCCGCCTCGCGCTCGGCGGCGTCGCGCTGAAGCCGTGGCGGGCGCGCGAGGCGGAAAGCCTGCTCGCCGGCCAGGCGCCGGACGGGACCATGTTCCGGAAGGCCGCCGACGCGGCGCTCGCCGGCGCGACGCCGTCGGGCGAGGCCAACGCCTTCAAGATCGAACTCGCCCGCCGCATCCT
>NZ_VRUT01000282.1:0-3014 GCF_008039465.1 Methylobacterium sp. WL120
GCCCACCGGCAACCGCCCGCGCGGCGGCGGCGGTGGCAACGGCGGCAACGAGGGCCGCGCCATCGGCTGGCTCGACCGCAGCCCGCGCTCCTGAGGCGTCCCGCTTCTTCGCGACCAACTGAAGAAGGCCGCCCCGGAACTCCGGGGCGGCCTTCTTCGTCTCGGCGCCGGCACGCGTCGCCTCCGGCTGCACGGGAGCATTGCCGGGCACGACGTCGCGCCCCATCTCGACGGCATCGAGATAGGAGCAGCCCCGATGCGATTCGAACTCTACCGCGATGCGCCGGGCCATTGGCGCTGGCGCCTGCGGGCCCAGAACGGCAACGTCGTCGCCGATTCGGGCGAGGGCTACGTCCGCCGCGAGGATTGCGAACACGGTATCGCGCTGGTGCGCCAGAGCGGCACCGTACCGGTCGTCGACATGACGACGCAGATCGCCTGATCCCGGCGGAAACGCCGCGGCGGCGACGAAACGCTTTCCGCAGTTCGTGCGTTCTAGCGGCTCGGGCTCCATCCGCGCTCGTCCGTCTCCCGTCCTTGAAAGAATTGAGATCGCCATGAGGAAATTCCTGCTGGCCGCCCTGCTGGTGCTGGGCTTCGCCGCCGCCGCCCCGCAGGGTGCATCCGCCGCCCCGGTCGGTCCCGGCCTTGCGCTCCAGACCGAGGCCGCCCCGGCCGTTGCCGAGAAGGCGCAATACTTCTACCGCCGCCGCTTCGGGCCGCGCCCGTTCTACCGTCGTCCGTATTACGGCCGCCGCTTCTACGGCCCGCGTCCGTTCTACCGCCGCCCGTATTACGGCCGCCGCTTCTACGGCCCGCGTCGCCGCTTCTTCTACTGATCGCAAGATCATTCCGTACCGAAGTCCAGAACCCGGCGGCCCATGGGGCCGCCGGGTTTTTTGTCGTCTATGGAAGCGGGCTGCGTCGGCCGTCGATCTGGTGTAGGCTCGCCGCTTCGGGACGGCCGGCATCAGATCGGTCCGCCCGGGAGGAACGCCCCATGGACGATATCGCCACGCGCGAGGTGGTCGCGCGCGACCTCTGGCAATCGATTCCGCTGGAATGCGTCGTCTGCGCCGTCGCCGTCTTTCTGGCGGCCGGCCTGAAACTCTCCGGCCTGATGCCCTGACCCCTTTCGACGCCGCCGCGTTCGCGCATAATCGGCGCCGCGCCTAGCGCCAAGGACGAGGATCGCATGGACCGGGACAGCGCCGAGGAACCGAAGGGCGACCTGACGGTCCGCACCATCGCAATGCCGGCCGACACCAACGCCAACGGCGACATCTTCGGCGGCTGGGTGCTGTCGCAGATGGACCAGGCCGGCGGTATCGCCGGCGTCGACCGGGCCGAAGGCCGCGTCGTCACCGTCGCGCTCGACGCGATGACCTTCATCCGCCCGGTGCGGATCGGCGACGTGCTCTGCGTCTACACCCGCATCGGGCATGTCGGACGGACCTCGATGAAGATCGAGGTCGAGGCCTGGGCCCGGCGGTTCCGGACGCAGCTTCGCGAGAAGGTGACTTCGGCGACCTTCACTTTCGTGGCCATCGACGACGAGGGCCGGCCGAGGGCGATCCCCAAGGCCGCGCCCGCGCCTGAGGCGGTGCTCACGGACGCGTGATCGACGGGTTCCGTTACAGCCCGGTTCCGGCTAAGAATCAGCCGAGCGGATCCCGGAGGGGGCGGGAGGACGCGTGAGCAGGCTCAAGGAGCCCCGCCGTTGCCCGATCCGTCGAAGCACGCCGCCGACCCCACCCGGCGATCCGACAACCTGACCTGGCAGACGCTCCAGCCCCACGAGACGCGCTGGCGCAGCCTGAACCAGCGCCCGGCCATCGCCTGGTTCACCGGGCTGTCGGGCGCGGGCAAGTCGAGCATCGCCAACGCTGTCGATCGGGCGCTCACCGAGGCGGGCCGGCACGCGATGGTGCTGGACGGCGACAACCTGCGCCACGGTCTCAACCGCGACCTCGGCTTCACCGCGTCGGATCGCGTCGAGAACATCCGGCGGGCGGCCGAGACCGCGCGGCTGATGGCCGAGGCGGGGCTGGTGGTGATCGTCTCGCTGATCTCGCCCTTTTCGCGCCGAGCGCGAGACGGCGCGGCAGATCGCCGGCGACATCCCGTTCCTGGAGGTCTTCATCGACACGTCGCTGGCGGTCTGCGAGGCCCGCGACCCGAAGGGGTTGTACGACCGGGCGCGTACCGGCGCGATCCCGAATTTCACCGGGATCTCCGCGCCTTACGAGGCGCCGCTCGCCCCCGACTTGACCCTGGCCACCGATGGCTTGAGCGTCGCGGCCTCGGCGGAGCCCCTGATCGCGGAGCTGATGCGGCTCAGCGCCGCCTGACCTCCCGCGCGGGACGCCTCACTCCGCGGCGAACAATCCCCATCCGGCCCCCGCTTCGGATTGCTCCGGTGGCGCGGCCTCCGCCACGTCCGCCTTCGGGTCGCCCGGCGCCGTTTCGCAGCCGAGTGCCGGCAGGGCGACGATGCGGTTCTTCGAGAAATCCACGCGGCAGACGATGGCGTTGCGGCTCTCCATGTAGCCGAGCAGGCGCCGGGCGCGGCCGGGCGAGCGGCTGCCGATGGCCCGGGCCAGCGCCGCATCGCCCGGGCACGGCTCGCCCGCGAGCGCCGCCCGCGCCAGCAGCAGGAACAGGCCCTGGACCTCCTCCGGCATGCCGGCGGCGGCGTCCTGCGCCTGGGTCCAGCGCGCGTCTCCGTCCGTCGCGGCGGGCGCCGCCGCGTCGATTCCGGCCCGCGCCACGCTCAGAGACCGGCGGAACGCCTGGAGGCCGACGCGCTCGCCGTCGAGCCCGCGCATCCGGCAGCGGACAAGGAAGTCCTGGTAGACCACGGCGACGGATTGGCGCCCGGCCTCGGGCTCTGCGACGAGCCCGCGCAGGATCGCGTCGCAGCCGGCGCGGTTCTCGGCCTCGTCGAGGACAGGCGGGGCGGTCGCCGGCTCGGGCCGGTGGGCGGCCAGCTCGCGCATCAGGTCGGCGGGGCT
>NZ_VRUT01000283.1:0-2945 GCF_008039465.1 Methylobacterium sp. WL120
GGCGTGGGCAGCGCCGGCTCCTCGGCGGCGGGGGCGTCGAGGGCGTGGCCGCAGATCGCCGACAGGCCCGGCGACGCAGGCTCGGCCGCGATCCGCAGGGCGGCGAGCGGCACGATCGACTGCGCCCAGATCGCCAGAAGGATCAGCGCGGTGCCCACGGTCTCGCGCCAGGTCGGGCGGGCGTGCAGGGCGCTCGAGGGCTTCATGGCCGGTGCCCTCCTCACGCGGCCCTGCGCGGGCGCAGGGTCTGGATGCCGAGGTCGAGGCCGAGCATCGCCAGGATGACGAGACCGGTGAGCGGGAAGAGCAGGCCGAGGCCGAGCACCAGCCCGGTGACCCCGGCGGCGATCCGGCGGTCGCGGGGCCAGGGCGGCACGCCGAGCCGGCCCGCGGGACGCCGCTTCCACCACATCGCCGCGGCGGTGATCGAGAGCAGGATCGTCGCGAGGCAGAAGGCCAGCATCGCGAGCTGGTTGGCGCGGCCCCAGAGATCGCCCTTGTGGAGGCCGATCCCGTACTGGATCGCCCGCCCCACCCCGCCGATGTCGGAGAACCGCACATCGACGAGGGGTCTTCCGGTGTACTGGTCGAGGGAGATCAGGCGCTGGCGGCTCACGGCGCGCGGATAGGCGGCCGCGGCGTAGACGTCCGTGCCGCCGGCCGGCAGCGCGACCTCGAAGCCCGCCGGCATGCCGAGCCCGTGCAGGATCGCCACCGCCCGGTCGATCCCGATCGCCACCAAGGGGTCCTGTGGCCGCGAGAGCGGAACCGGCGCGTCCTGCATCGTCCATCCGGCGGCGCTCACCCGCTCGCCCATCGGGACGGCGGAGACCGCCTTGTCGGCCCAGAGCGCCCGCGGCTGGCCGAGGCCTGCCGCGTTCGACCAGGTCCTGAGCTGGGCGCCCCAGACGATCGACCACGGCAGGCCGGTCGCGGCCAGGAAGACGAGGCCGGCGCCGGCCACCAGCCCGGTGACGGCGTGAAGGTCGCGCCACCAGACCCTTTGCGCCGGCCCTGCGCGGATCGTGACCACCCCGCCGCCTCGGCCCCGCGGCCACCAGAGATAGGCTCCGGTCGCCACGAGGATGATGGCGAAGCCCGCCACCACCTCGACGACGCCGTTGGCGACCGGCCCGAAATAGGCGAGGCTGTGCAGCCGCCGCACGACCATCATGAGTTCCCGGTCGGCCGCGACCCGGTCGAGCACGTCGCCGGTGTAGGGATTCAGAAAGACCAGGATGCGGCGTCCGTCCTCGACGAGCGTCACCACCGCGGATGCGGTCGCGTCGGCCGGCTCCGTGAAGGTCGCGGCCTCGGCGTCGGGAGCGGTCTCCAGGGCGTTGAAGATCAGCCGGTCCGGACTCAGGGGCGCCGTGGCCTCGGCCGCGACGACGGTCCGGGCCGCGAACAGGGTCGCGTTGATCTCGTCCTTGAACAGGTAGATCGCCCCCGTGGCCGAGAGCAGGATCAGGAACGGCAGGCAGAGCAGGCCGGCGTAGAAATGCCAGCGCCAGACCGCCCTGTAGACGGCGTCGCGCATGTTCGGTCGCGGTCCGCCGACCTGCTTCGCCCGGCCGCTCACAGGATGGCCTGGATCTGCCGGAGGGCGAGCCCGTGCCCGGCCGCGAGGTCGAGCGGGCCGACGAAGGCGCCGTCGCGGTCCATCAGGTAGACCATCAGCGTGTGCTCGAGGGTGTAGTCGCCCCCCGGCAGCGGGACCTTCTTGGAGAACACGCGGTAGGACCGCGCCACCCGGTCGATCTCCGCGCGGGTTCCGGTCAGCCCCGTGATCGAATCGCTGAACGAGCCCATGTAGTCGCGCAGCACCGCGACGTCGTCGCGCTCGGGATCGAGGGTGATGTAGTAGGCGCCGATGTCGCCGCCGGCCTTGTGCAGGTCGTCGATCAGGTTGGTCAGGTCGGCCAGCGTCGTCGGGCAGACGTTCGGGCAGCGGGTGAACCCGAAGAACACCAGGAAGGGCTTGCCGGCGAGCGTCGCCGAATCGAGGATCCCGCCCTTGGACGATTGCAGCCGGAACGGGCCGCCGACCACGGACATCGCCGGCTTGGCGGGGCCGCGCGGCAGGCTCGCCACCACGCCCCCGGCGATGCCGAGGATGCCGACGAGCACCACCGCCAGGATGCCGTAGCCCGCCCGGCGCTGGGCCGGCGTGACGGGAGGCGGATCAGTGGCCATGGTCGTGGCCGGCCGCCCCGTGGCCGCCCTCCCCGTGGCCGCCCTCGGGAGCCTTCGCGCCGATCGCCTCCACCGCGAACTCGACCGGGACGGTCCCCGCCTTCTCGAACTGCAGCGTGCCCTTGACGCGCTCGCCCTTCTTCAGGGGGGCCTGCAGGTCCACGAACATCATGTGGTAGCCGCCCGGCGCGAGCGTCACCGTGGCGCCCGGCGCGATGACCAGGCCGCCCGCGACCGGGGCCATCTTCATCACCGTGCCGTCCATCGTCATCGAATGGATCTCGACGTGGTCGGCCCCGGTCACCGAGGCGCCGAGCAGCGTGTCCGGCGTGGTGCCGGTGTTGGTGACGCTGAGGTAGCCGCCGCCGACCTTGGCGCCGTTCGGCGTCGCCCGCGTCCAGGGGTGGGCGATCGCGAGCGCGCCGGCCTTGTACTCGTGGGCGCCGGCGGGGACCGCGAGCAGCGCGAGGGCGACGAGGGAACCGGTCGCGAGAAAGCGGGACAGGGTGGACATGGGATATCTCCGGGAAGGGGATGGGTCGATGGCGGCCGTGCACGGCCGAACGGATTCGAAGGGGGCGGCGTCCGGGCGGACCGGTTCGGGCGGAGCGCGACGGCGACGCGTCGGGCTCGCACGCCGCATCGGTCGGGGCGGAGCCGAAGCCTTGCCGCGACACGGGCGCGACGACACGGCGCGCCGCCGCGTTCCGGCGCGGGAACGCCGGGGCGACGTGTGGTCAGGCGGTGGG